>CAILTC010000431.1 GCA_903837025.1 uncultured Bacteroidota bacterium
AAACAACAAGATTATAGTCCAAAAATTGAGTAAAATTTGAGTTTGAGGTATATTACTAAAAAATCAATGATGTAATTTATTACACTTTGATTACTAATTTAAATTGTTAATAATCAGAATATTCTGTTGGATATACGAAGGTGAAATCTATATGTGACATATTGTTTTTGTATTTTTCCATAGCGATAAGTGCTTTCCATTCGGGAGAATTAGAAAAGGCTTTCCAATGAGTATCACGGCTTTCTTGATTGTCAAAAGTGGTCATATACATGAGGTTTGGCATTTTTGCGCCCGAAATTACTTCGGCATAAAAAACGGCATTAAATTCAAGTCGGTCGAATAGTTTAATTTCTCCGCCAGCATTAAACATAGCCACTTTATTTTTATAATAGGCTTCGGTTGCTGATTCATAGCTTCTTAATTCGTAAACTCTATTTGCTCTAGGTCCATTCAATCCTGAAGGTTTTAAGGTTGGATGATCGGGAAATGCTTTTAATAAAATAGATTCAATGCGTTTGAATGTTGGTTCTTTGTAGGAGGTGTTTAAATATTCAGCAGCAGCAGTTAAATAGGTTTTGTCTTTGGATAATTTTTCTTCGAGATTTAAAAATTGATTCATGGATGAAAAAGGTATTAAAACCACAATTTTTTTAATGGAATCATTTTCATTTTTAATAGGTTTAAAAACACCAATGGCTTTGAATCCCATTCTTTTTAAACTTGGAAGAAAAGCTTCTTTGAGGTATTTGTCTGTGGCTTCGACTTGCTTATCGGAACGTAATACATAAGTTTTGAGTTGATAAAATTCGCGTTCTGGAGCTGTTTTTTGGAAGCTAGTAAGGGTTAAAACTAGAATTATTAAAGAAATAAATTGGATGTGTTTCATTTGCTAAATATATGAATATGGTGTTCTTAATACTTTTTTTTGATAAATATAATGATTTATTTACAATGTCATAATTCAAAGGTTAGAATTTCAACATGTGCATTTAAAATGGTAATTTTTTTATGTTTTTTTATTTGTTTTAGTTGCTATTGGCTTATTATTTCTACTCCATTCGCTCCAAGAACCAACATAAAGTTTAGGGATTTCTAGTTTCGCATAAGCAATAGCTAGTAGGGTATGACAAGCCGTAACCCCAGAACCACAATGAACTATTGTATTTTGGCTTTTGATGTTTTCAAATACTTTTTCATACTTAATTTTTAGTTCGTTCGGAGGTAAAAACAATCCATTTTCGTCTAAGTTTTCTGTAAGAGGAATATTTATTGCTCCCGGAATATGTCCGGCAATTAAATCGATTGGTTCCGTTTCACCATTATAGCGCTCCACACTACGGACATCAATAACAATGTGATTTTCGTCTTGCGAAACTTCTTCCACTTCCTCAATTGTTGCTATTGGAAGTAACCAATGATCGACTTTATAAAGTTCCGCTTTATTAATTATTTCCTTCATAGAACTTATTGGGAAATTTATTTTTTCAGCTGCTTGAAATCCACCATTCAAAACTTGAACTTTTTCGTGTCCAACCGCTTTTAACATCCACCAAAACCGAGCTGCTGCATTGGTACCATTGGTATCATCATAAATGATAACATGACTTTTTGAAGAGATTCCATGGTTTGATAAAATTGCTGCAAAATCTTCAATTTTTGGTAAAGGATGTCTTCCACCAATAGATAAATCTTCTTTTATTTCAGCAAGTTGTGTATTCAAATCGACGAAAAGTGCTCCTTCTAAGTGTTTTTCTTCGTAGTTTGATTTGGCATTTTTTCCGTTGCTAGCATCAATAAGGATCAAATCTTGGGATTTGTATAATTCTTTAAGCTCCGACGCTTGAATTATTGGAGGAGTGGCTATTTTCATTTTTTTATTTTCTAAAATAACAAATCATTATAAATATAGTATTTAAACGTGTGAATATAATAATTCTATTATAACCCGTTGGGTGTATTTCAATTTATTTAATTTTTTAGCCACATAGGAACATAGATTTTAAAATTTCAGAAAGTCGGTTCATTCTATTAGAGATAATCATAGCTATGTGAACTCTACATCCAACGGGTTATTATAATAAGTTTTAACTATTTATAATCTGTACTAAGACGTATGAAAAAAACTACTTTTAGAATATTTTTTTATGGGATAACACTATTTTTTTATTTATATTTATTCTTTTTAGTCTATATATCCGATAGAGTTATTAAATATTATTCATTATTTTCTATCAATCTGTACTATTATTGAATTAAGTTAGCCTAATTGTTGATTTTTATTAGATTAAAGGGTAGTTTTTTTAATTTCGATAAATATATTTAAAGCTTGTGCTAATTTGTAATACAGTTGTTTTGTAAGCCGTTTTCTCTATTTTTGCAAAAAAATATGTTGCTTTATGAATTTTCAAATAGGTTTAGTAGTTGCGGGTTTAGTAGTTGGCTTTATAGTTGGTTTGACAGGAGTAGGAGGAGGTTCGCTTATGACGCCTATATTGTTATGGTTTGGAATTAGCCCGACGACCGCCGTTGGAACTGATTTATTGTATGCTGCAATAACCAAGTGCGGTGGAGTTTATGTTCATAATAAAAAAAAGAATATCAATTGGGCTATCACCGGTTGGCTTTCGTTGGGTAGTATTCCTGCCGCTTTGCTGACATTATATGTGCTTCATGTTTTGAATGCCGATACAACAGCATTGAATGCAGTTATCAAGTACAGTTTAGGTTGGGCGCTAGTTTTGACCTCTGTTGCTATTTTATTCAAAAAGAAAATCTTGACGTTTTCACAAAAACATTCAGGAGATAAATTTCATAGGGAAAGTAAAACTCAAAACTTCCTAACGGTTGCTATTGGTGTTTTATTAGGAATTACAGTAACACTTACTTCAATTGGAGCGGGAGCATTGGGAACCGTTACACTATTTTTTCTATACCCACTTTTGGCCACGAATCGATTAGTTGGAACCGAAATTGCTCATGCCGTACCTTTGACACTTGTAGCAGGATTAGGTCATGCAAGTATGGGGAATTTAGATTGGGCTTTATTAGGACAGTTGTTAATGGGATCTCTTCCTGGTATTTATATAGGAAGTATGTTGAGTGGCAAAGTACCTGATTTGTTTCTTAGAAATGCGCTGGCTATTATGTTGTTTTTCGTAGGATTTAAGCTGATTGCATAAATTTAGCATTTATATTTATAACCAGAGGCTGTCTAATTTAGGCAGCCTCTTTGGTTTAATAATTAGTTTATAAAATGGGAAAACAATTTTGCGCTAACGCTTGAGAGAAGATTTAGTGTATATCTAGGAAGTCGGGTTAACCTTTCTTCGTAAGAATCTAACGTTTAGCTTACCGAAAACGAGCAAATTTTTTTAGCGGCGGTTAGCGGCTGGCTCGTTTAAATGCTATTTGTATGTTCCAAATCTTTGTAAAAAATACTCAAAATTTTTAAAGTCAAAAACAATTGGAGTTTTAAGATTATTATTTATGAGTATAGAAATCTCTGATTCGATTTTATAAGGTAAATATAATTCATCATCATCTTCAACACTTGAGAAAAACTTCTTTAATTCATTTATTGGAATCTCGTTTATCAAATATTCACGATTTAGCATATCTCCATCTAAAAAGAATTCTTCGATATAAGAATCCACTTTTATCAGATTTTGAATATTATATTTTGTCATAAATTCTAAATAGTGTTTTATTACGATTTTCTTGGAGCTTACCGCCAAATTGTAAATACTCGCTACTTTGTAGTGTTTGTCAAATATATAAATGTTTTTATAAATTAGCTTTTTAATCTCATAAGATTTCTAAAACAAATCATTCGGTTTACACGATTGCCCTAGCCCCGATAGCAGCGGCATCCTTTGTGTTCTTTCTTTAAGAACATAAAGATAGAGCGGATAGCGGGATTAGCTCCTAAATATAGTTCTTAATGTCAGCAAAATTGGAGTTCTAATACCAATGACAGTCTACTTAAAATGTCATCTTGTCATATTATTTTGCGCCAATTTTAACATAAACTGACAATTTATTCGGTTTTTTCTATTGGCATAAAGATTGACTATTGCAACTCGAGTTTATAAAACAAGTATTCAATAAAATTAAATATAAATAAAAATGGGTAAAATAATCGGAATTGATTTAGGTACAACAAAC
>CAILTC010000432.1 GCA_903837025.1 uncultured Bacteroidota bacterium
ATATCTCCATACAAACTCCCAATAAGTACAAGTATTACTAAAATTTTAGAAGCAATCCAAGCGTACTTAGTTTTTATTATTAGAAATTTAAATTTGTCCATCGTATTCAAGATTATAGTTCAATTCAATCACTGCCAACGTTCTGGTACTACAGCGGGTTTGGTACTAAATTAAACCCTATTTTCGGATTTGCCAAATCTCCCAAATACAAAACCATTTTTCCATTAAGCCAAATGCCCAAATCCGTTGTAGTGGCTGTTATGTGTAGTGCCTTTCGGTATGCTAAAAGTCAAATGATTGAGTTGCATTTTCTTCAACTTGCTTTTCTAATGTACATTTTGAAAATTTCTTATCTCCAAAAAACATCGGGTCTTCAAAAAATATACTCAAACTTGGTAATTCATTAAAATATTTAACAGTCCCAATTTCAAACGTAATATAAAAATAGGATGACTTAAACGCAGATTCATTATTTCCCGACCATACTAAACTTAAAGTTGAGAAATGAATTTCAGTAATTTTTTTCAAAACATTTTTCGGGACAAATATATCTTCTGTTTTATTGGATATTTTTATGGAAGTCCAATTTTTACCGTCATATTTTACCGTTATAATTTCTCCAGTTTTGTATGTCAATTGCGCTTCAATAAGCTTTCTTTTTCGGCTAACTATTTCATTACAAAATATGTTTAATTTCAAATCTGATGAATTCAACTTCACAACTTCCTTATTCTCAAAAGTAAATTTGAATGATTGTGGTTTTTCAAATCGGTCTTTATGTGCATAAATATTAGCAAAAGTCAGAACGAAGATAAAAGTCAAAATTGATTTTATATTTCTCATTTTTCGGTTTTCTGTGGCATTACACATAACTTGTAAATACTACTGACGATGTCAGACTTATCACTCCAATATTGGGTCGCTTTGTCTGATAAAGGTCAGTGTTATTTTTCTTTCAAATATATGTTATTTGTCTTATAAATCTTGAAAATGAATATTATTATTTACTAACTTTTGTTAAACAAAATAATCATTTTTATTGCTGGTTTGCGTGAGGGATTGAAGCGGCATCCTCGTAGCGAAGCGAAGAGATACAGCGTAAAGCCCGACCCTGCTGTAACGAAAGTGAAAGCAAGGTCACGCCCCAATTATTCGCATTGCTTTTCGGGATTAAACCAGATTATTTATTTTGGCATGTTGCAACAACATAATGGTTTTGGCATCTTTAATTTCGCCAGTGGCAATCATTGCATAAGCTTGGTCAAAAGTGTATTCAAGAACCTCGATATTCTCTTGTTCGGAAGCGAGTCCGCCACCTTCGTTTACTTTCATCGAAGCATCGTATTCGCCCACAAATAAATACAAAATTTCGGTCACGGCTCCGGGCGACATAAACGTTTCGAAGACTTTATGCACGGTCGAAAGGCGATAACCGGTTTCTTCTTCGGTTTCGCGAATGATGCATTGTTCGGGATGGTCTTTGTCTAAAAGTCCGGCGCAAACCTCGATCATCATTCCTGTTTTGTTTCCGTTGAGATAGCTTGGCAAACGAAATTGTCGTGTTAAAATCACGGTTTTTTGTGCCGAATTATAAAGCAAAATAGCAGTGCCGTTTCCTCGGTCGTACACTTCGCGAACATGAGTTTGTGCGGGTTCTTCGTCTTTCTGATATTCGAAAGTGACTTTATTTAAGAGATACCAATTATCCGAAAGTAAATCGGTTTGCTGTATTGTTATGATTGGATTATTCATTTTGTTGTAAGTTGTTTTGGCTAAATTAAGGATTTCTTGCTTTTAAACTAAGGTTTTTGAAAGTGGTTCCCCAATTATTATTGTTGTTATTATTGGGCAATCCTGCCGAAGTTAATAAGGCATCGGTGTCATTTTCGTCCTGTTTCCAGGTCCATGCACAAACCGAAATACCACGATTATAAATTAGATCTAAAAACGGTTGTGGATTCATTAAAACCCCAGCGTTCATAGGTGCAGTTTCTCCGAAAATAATGGGTAAACTTTGTTGTTTCAACTGGTCTAAACGATTGCTGATTGAAGTGCTATTGTCTAAAATCCATTTTTCATACGCATGAATATCGAATACTATATTTGATTTATTGGCAAGAAAAGAAGCGCCTTTATGGAGTAAAACACTTTCGTCTTGACCTTGCTCCGCACAAGGAACTAGAATGATATTATTGTTGCCGTTGTTTCGGATTATGGCAACTAATTCGTTCATGTCGTTCATCCAAATAGCATCGGTATAACCATCGGTTCGATCGTATCGGTAGGGTTCGTTCCAAACTTCTAACCAAACATCGGGCTGATCTTTGAATTGGATTGCCCATTGTTTTAATTTGATTTTAAAGTCATTTGACCAAAGCGTTTGTGTAGGACTTTTTCCGGTGAATATGTTGGCATTGGTACCGTCCCAACCAAAAGCACAAAGAATAGTGATTTTATGATTCGACCGATTTCCGTCGACGATGCTTTGCAATGAGTATAAATAGGCGGCATTCGAATCTTGAATAGGACTTCCGGTTAACGGATTTTCCTTTACATTACCAATAAATTCCCGAACAATATCAATGTTCCAACTATTCATGTCGGTACTTGTGCCCCCAAAAGTATGAAAAGCATTGGCGCCAATAAGTTGTACAGGATTGGTTTTAAAGAGAATTTTGGAACCTGAAGTCGAGTATTCTTGATTTGGATTATTGGGTGTTGGTATTTCGTCTTTTTTACAAGAAAAAAGAAGCTGCAAACCCAAAAAGGATAAAAATAGAATTAAACTAATTTTACGTTTGAATATCAAGAAAGTTCTTTTTTAGTTAATTTTTTTTGAAAAGCAATTTACTATGAAAAAATCAATTTTAAACATTTTAAAATTGATTTTGATAACCATTAAGACATTAAGTTTTATTTAGGATATGAACACTTAACGAATCTTAATCTCTTAATGGTTTAAATAAAAAAACGCTCTGAAATTTCAGAGCGTTTAGTAATCTTATTTTAAAATTGTTTGCTTTCTGTCTGGTCCTACAGAAACAATTTTTATAGGAACTTCAACCGCTGCTTCAATGAATTCGATGTATTCTTTTAGCTCGATTGGTAATTCGTCATAAGTAGACATTCCTGTCAAATCTGCTTCCCAACCTTTCAATTCTTTATAAACTGGAGTTACATTTTCAGGTTCGATATTATAAGGAAAATGAGAAATATTCTTGCCTTTATAATTGTATTCGGTACATACTTTCAAAGTTGGGAAACCAGAAAGAATATCGCCTTTCATCATCATTAATTGCGTTACACCATTGATTTGAACAGCATATTTTAAGGCTACTAAATCTAACCAACCACAACGTCTTTGTCTTCCTGTAACTGAGCCAAATTCGTTTCCAACGCGTGCCATTGTTGCGCCATCTTCGTCGAAAAGTTCAGTAGGGAATGGGCCACTTCCTACACGAGTTACATACGCTTTGAAGATTCCGTAAACTTCTTTAATTTTATTTGGAGCAATTCCTAAACCAGTACAAGCACCTGCGGCAGTTGTATTGGATGAAGTTACAAACGGATAGGTTCCAAAATCTACATCAAGCAATGATCCTTGAGCACCTTCGCATAAAATTGCTTTTCCTGCTTTTTGAGCTTGGTGTAAATATTCTTCGCTGTCTATGAAATCTATTTTTTTCAATTCTTCGATAGATTCAAAGAATTCTTTTTCCATTTCTGGTAAGTTGTATTGAATGTCTACGTTGTAGAAAGCAATCATTTCTTCATGCTTGTCAGCCAATGCTCGGTATCTTTCTTTGAAATCTTCCAATTCAATATCACCGACACGAATTCCGTTTCTACCGGTTTTGTCCATATAAGTTGGGCCAATACCTTTTAATGTAGAACCTATTTTTGCTTTACCTTTTGCTGCTTCCGAAGCGGCATCAAGCAAACGGTGCGTTGGTAAAATTAAATGTGCTTTTCTAGAAATTATTAATTTAGTTTTTATGTCTAAATTAAATTTGGCTAAACCTTCGATTTCTTTTTGGAAAACAACCGGATCAATTACCACTCCGTTTCCAATAATATTTACGGCAGTTTTATGAAAAATTCCAGAAGGAATTGTTCTCAAAACATGTTTGATTCCGTCGAATTCTAAAGTATGTCCTGCATTTGGGCCTCCTTGAAAACGTGCAATAATATCGTATTTTGAGGTAAGAACGTCAACAATTTTTCCTTTCCCTTCGTCTCCCCATTGTAATCCTAGTAATAAATCTACGGTCATTCTATGTGTTATTTGTAGTTAATTTGTTGTTTATTATTATGTCAATTTCTGAATTATACTTGTTCTTTTTCTTTTTTTATTCCATAAAAATATAAGGAATGATTGGTGATTTCGATATCAAATATTTCTTCGATTGTTTTTTTTATAGTTTGAATTCTTGGATCACAAAATTCGATAACTTCACCTGTATCTGTCATTATGATATGATCGTGTTGCTTGTCGAAATACGATTTTTCATAATAGGCTTGATTTTGTCCGAACTGATGTTTTCGCACCAAAGCACATTCTAATAGCAACTCAATAGTATTGTATAAAGTGGCTCTGCTCACTCTATAGTTCTTGTTTTTCATCTTGATATAGAGATTTTCTATATCAAAATGCTCTTCACTATTGTAGATTTCTTGAAGTATTGCGTAGCGTTCGGGAGTTTTCCGATGGGCTTTTTTTTCAAGATACATTGTGAAAACATTCTTTACAATTTCTTGATTTTTACTATTATCGATTGAAATTTGCGTCATATCTGGCAAAGATAAATTATTATTTTAAATGTATTTCATTTAAGATCCCAATTTGTAAATCTAATCTATATAGATCGGCAAAAAAATCCTAATTATTGTATTCTCGGGTCACTTTTTCGATGCCATCAATTTTCTTGATATTGTCGATTAATTTCTTCAAAATAACATTGTTTTGAACAATAACAGCAATTTGACCTTTGAAAATTCCTGCATCGCCACTCAACGATATACTTTGAATATTGACATTCATATTATCCGAAATAACTTTGGTCAATTTATTCGTCAAACCGATCGTATCCATCCCAGTAATATGTAAAATAGCTTTGAATTCTTGTTGAGAGGAATCGATCCATTTTGCTAAAATAATACGATATGCATAGTTAGACTGTAAGCTTATGGCATTAGGACAATCTTTTTTATGCACTTTTATACCTTCGTTGATCGTTATAAAACCAAAAACTTCATCCCCAGGAATTGGATTACAGCAAGACGATAATTTATAATCTAATTTGTCTTGGTCTGGGCCAAAAACTAACATGTCATAATTGCTATTAATGACTTGTTTATGAAGATCTTCGTTTACGGTACTTGCCGTACGCTTGATTTTGCTTTTGAAAAAGTTGATGAATGTGTTGCTTTTTTGTGTGGCATAATCTTTTAATTGCTGGTTTTCTATAGCGCCTACACCCACACGGTAAAACAAATCTAAGCTCGTTTTTAGTTTGAAAAAATTGACTAACTCATTGATAACCGATTCACTCAAAGTAATTTTTAAATGTTTGAGTTTTCGAGTGAGGATTTCTTTTCCTTCCTCGGCAATTTTCTTGGTATTTTCGTTGAGAACATTTTTTATTTTGTTTTTTGCTCTCGAAGTGGTTACATAATCCAACCAGTTTATGGTTGGTTTTTGATATTGCGAGGTAATAACTTCTATTTGATCGCCACTTTTTAATTCGTGATTCAAGGGAACTAATTTTCCGTTGACACGAGTTCCTCGGGTACGAATTCCTACTTCAGAGTGAATACTAAAAGCAAAATCAAGTGATGTAGCTCCTTTTGGCAATGATTTTATTTCGCCTTTCGGTGTAAAAACAAAGATTTCTTTCGAATATAAATTCATTTTGAAATCTTCAACAAAATCTACTGCATTGGTTTCGGAGTTTTCCAAAGCCTCTTTGAGCAAATTCAACCAAATATCTAAACCACTTTCTTCAGATCCGCCTTGTTTGTATTTATAATGAGCGGCATAGCCTTTTTCGGCAATTTCGTCCATGCGCTCGCTACGAACTTGAACTTCAACCCAGCGTCCTTTTGGCCCCATTACGGTGATGTGTAACGCTTCGTAACCTGTGGTTTTTGGCGATGAAATCCAATCGCGCAATCGGCTTGGACTGGGTCTATAATGATCTGTTACAATAGAATATATTTTCCAAGCTAAGAATTTTTCCTCGTGCGGCGTAGATTTATAGACAATACGAAGTGCAAATTTGTCATAAACTTCGTCAAAACCCACTCCCTGAACTTTCATTTTTCTATAAATAGAATAAATCGATTTGGGTCTTCCTTTGATGATATAATCTAGTTTTTCAATATCTAATGCTGCTTTAAGGATGTCGGAAATGTCTTTTATATAGGCGTCTTGTTCCTCTTTGGTTTCCTTTATCTTGCTTACAATGTCATTATAAAGTGTAGGTTCTGTATATTTTAAACCTAAATCTTCTAGTTTATTTTTTATTTTATATAAACCTAAACGATGGGCAAGAGGCGCATAGATGTATAATGTTTCGGAGGCAATTTTGACTTGTTTGTAATCCTCCATCGTGTCTAGCGTTTGCATATTATGCAATCTATCGGCTATTTTTATCAGGATTACACGCACGTCATCATTGAGCGTAAGCAACATTTTTCTGAAATTTTCGGCTTGCATCGACACATTCATTTCCTTTTGGACTTTGGAAATTTTTGTCAAACCTTCAACTAACTGAGCCACTTTCGGGTTAAACATTCGCTCAATATCCTGAACGGTAATAGGAGTGTCCTCGACAACATCGTGAAGCAGTGCTGCAGCAATTGCCGTTGCTCCCAAACCTATTTCCGAAGCTACAATTTTTGCCACAGCGATAGGATGAAAAAAGTAAGCTTCGCCCGATTTTCGTCGTTGGTCTTTATGCGCATCCATAGCCACGTCAAAGGCTTTGCGGATAAGCTTTTTGTCCTCAGGGGTTAAGGTTTGATAACTAATACGGAGCAACTCTTTGTATTCTTGGGCAATTGCCTTATTTTCTAATTCTATATTTATTTCTTGCATAAGTGAGGTTCAATTTCTAAAAATAGCAATTATGTTTGATATATAAGCTGAAATTTAGAATTAAAAATTCAGAATTAAAAATTAAAAATCACGAATTGTAATTGTGTGAAACCCGGCAATCTGCAATCTGAATTCTAAAATCTGCAATCTAAAACCCTCTCTGTCTTTTGGCTTCGAAAATTAAAATCGCTGCCGCCACCGATACATTCATCGAATCGATTTCGCCTTGCATCGGAATGATAATGTTTTGTGTGGCTGCTTCTCGCCATTCTTTTGTTAGTCCAGTTGCTTCTGTACCAACGACTAATGCGGTTGGCGTTGTGTAATTTTGGGTGTGATAGGAAGTTGAATTTTGTAAAGTAGCACAATAAATATTGATTTTTCTTTCTTTCAGAAAAGCAATAATTTCAGAAGTAGTTCCGGTAGCAATTTGGTTTGTAAATACACAACCCACGCTTGAACGAACGATATTAGGGTTGTATAAATCGCTTTTTGGGTTGGCGATAATCACGGCATCGAGATTTGCGGCGTCGGCAGTTCGTAATAATGCACCAATATTTCCTGGTTTCTCAGGCGCTTCGGCGACGATAATTAATGGGTTTTCGGATAATTTTAAATCCGATAATTGCATCGATTTTGTTTTGGCTACAGCCAAAACACCTTCGGTAGTGTCGCGATACGCCAATTTTTGATAGATTTCTTTTGAGATTTCGATCAAATCAGCCTCTTTGGATAATTTTGTAGTTTCTGTTTCCGATATTAATTCGGGCAAAAATAAAAGAGTCTCTATTTCAAAACCACCTTTGATTGCCAAAGAAATTTCACGTTGACCTTCGATTAAAAAAGTACCTGTTTGTTTGCGTGCTTTTGCTTTTTCCTGCAATAAAACCAAAGATTTTATGAATGGATTTTGTATGGAAGTGATTTGTTTCAAGTTGCGAGTTGCTATGTTTTTAATCCCAATTATTTCAGTTTGCAAAGATACTCTGTTTTTTTAATTCATTTAGGTTAAACCAAAAAATCAATGTTTATCGAATTAAATACAAATAGCCGGCAAGTGGTTTTGGATAATCCTTGTCATTCAAATTAAGTAAATAATAATAGGTTCCGTCCGGAACGCCGGAATGGTCTAATAAAATGCCCTTGTTGGCATAGCCATCCCAATCAGGCGTATTGTTGTCTCCTTCCCAGATTAGAGTTCCCCAACGGTTGTAAATAGACAAAGTAAAGTTCAAAAAAACGTTTCGTAATCCTTCAATATAGAAACTGTCATTTTTTTGGTCATTATTTGCCGAAACAAAGTTGTAAATTGTAGGCGGACAATTATTTGTTGTCAATAAAAAGGAAGTTGTGCTGAAGCAAACTCCGTTGTCAACTTTGACGAAAATGGTTTTTGGAGTTGTTTCGGCAGTGTAATTTGAAGTGTTCAAAATAGTATTTGTTCCATTTTCTAGGTCGTTCATAGTAGGGTAGAATTTGACTATATCTTTTGGATTTACTTTTATTTGCTCTTCATAATTCGAGAAATCAAAAATCCCTTTGGTAGTTCCTAAATTACAGGAAACTATATTTTCTAATGGAGTCAATATATAAGAAACGGGCAAAGTTATATTTTCCGAATAAGTATTATTGTTTTCATTGAGTTCGGCCACAATTCCGGTTCCGGTTCCATCGTCGTCAACAACAAATTTCAATTCAAAATCAGTAGGAATAGCAGATGGAATTGTTAATGTTATGGAGTTGTTCTCCGTATCGTTTATTGCAATTGAAGCCACCGTTTTGGTTTGCTGAATTAATATGCCATTGGCATAAATAGAAATTGGCGTTGCTGCGGGAAGCGAATTAGTACTATTCAGGTTTGAAACCTGATAATTAGCAATGATTTCGCGAGAATTACATTCTAATTTGGGGTCAAAAGCGATGGTTGCATCGGGTAATTGACTGTTTAACTTGGTTACAATAGTGTTGATCATTACAAAATCCTGACCAGATGTTAGTTGGATTTGGGCTGTTGTATCACCAATTTTGATATTGTTTTCGATGTTATAAAAATCTAAATCCATATTGTATAAATCGGTTGCGCCAGTAAAACTGTTGGTTCCGTTGAAAGCATTATTATATGGGTTTAATGGCGGATTACCAATGGTGTTTCCGTTGATTCGTACGGACTCGTTTACACTTATGTTTTTGTCGCCTTCCCAAGCCACAAAACCAATTTTGGCATCTTTATTATCGATGACATTTAAGCTGTTTAGGGTGATGTCTATTGCATCTGGAACCGATTGTAAGCCATCATAAATATTGAGTTGATTCAATGGCAAAGAGTTATTTTTATAAACAATGACAATTGCCCAACCGCCAAAATTGGTTGCATTGGGGCAATATTTATAAATAATAGAGGTCAGATCTAAATCGGAAAAATTGTAAATGCCGTTTCCCGTTGCCTGAACTAATGCTGTTATATCCGCAAAAGCGCTAAAAAAGGGGAGTCCGCTTTGGTTTTGAATAAGACCAAACTTGCGTTGGGCACTAATACTTTGATTATTTAATTTTACATCAAAATCGCCAGTTCCAGAGCCAGCCCAGTATAAATAGGCTTTTTCAATGCTATCATTTGGGTTTAAGTTTAATGTTGCAGACGAAGCTGTGTTTATTGTACAAGGCGGAATAGGTTGACCGGAAATGTTGTTGTTTTCTGTGAGATTTAGCGTGTTCCCAATAAAAACAAAATCAAATCGGCCATTAAATTGCTGATAAAGGGAAATATTCTGACCGTAAAACGAATAAGAAATCAATAAAATGATAATAAAAAAGGAATATTGTAGTTTTAGTTTCACTTAACAAAAATTTTATTGATAAAATTAACTATTTATTTTAAGTAAGGACTATTTTTAACTTCAAAAGAAAAAATTGTTTTAGTCCAAAATAATTAAGTAATTTTCCAATGTTTAAAAATTAGAAGTGAAAAATTATACTATA
>CAILTC010000433.1 GCA_903837025.1 uncultured Bacteroidota bacterium
ACCAAGCGGTAAAACTTGGTTTTTTGCAAATATAATGGTCAATACAAATGCTTTTATTCTATTTGTAAATGTTTTATTTTGTTATGACAAATTCATCAAGCACTTTACCATTAGCATCTTCTTGACTAATTTTTAATGTTTTACCATTTACATTTGCAACGGTAAAGGAATGTACTGTTGAAATAAATTTATCAGTAAATTTTTGCCAAGTATCCGAGTCATTTTCTTGTTCTGGATCATAAAGTGTTTGTCCACCTGCACCCGTAACGATATAAATAACACCCTTTGGATTGGTGTTTGTTTTACCATCAAATTTTCTATCTAATGACCATCTTCCAGTAACTACTCTTCCGCGAAGGGTTTTATTGTCTTTTCCACCTATAAGCAAAGTTCCGTTTTTTTCTGGAGCAAAATGCATCGGAAAAGTACGTTGGTAATTGTGAACGTGACCATTAAAAACAACATCTACTTTCCCTTTTTCGAAAATTGGAGACAATAATCTCATTTGTTGTTGTTCGAAATGATCTATAGAGGAGCTAAAACCTGGGTGATGATACACCACAAAATGCCACGTCATCTCTTTTGAATCTTCAAGATCTTTAGTAACCCAATCCTTGATGTCTTTATCGGTCCAATCTACATATGTATCGGCATCTAAAACGGTATAATGCGCATTTCCATAATTAAAAGAATAATTAGCCATACGAGGAAAACGATCTCCCGCACCTTCTAAAAAGGCTTTTTTGTTAGCGTCAGTCCCTATTAAATCAGAAACATATCCTACTTTCGATTTGCTAATAGGGCCGTTTAGGGGTTGGTCCCAATAATGGTAATACGCTAAACCGTCAGGGTGTTTGTCTAAATCATTTGAACTAGAATCATGATTTCCAACAGCACCTATAAATGGAACCGAACACATCAAAGGAACGCCTACATTATCTACTTTATTCGCATTGTATATTGGCCAAAAAATCTTTTGATATTCAGAAATCAAACCTTCTTCATAAACAATATCACCAGGAACTAATACAAAATTTGGTTTTGCATTATACACTCCGTTTGCAATTTGCTTGGCTTCGGGTGTACCTGCACCCACATCACCAAAAGCGACAAAACGAAAGGCTTGATCTGCTGATCTTGGTGCTTCCGCATTGGCTGTAAAAACTTCTTTTCCGTTTTTCAAAACTCTATAGATAAAAGTACTTCCAGATGCTAAACCGGTAAGAGCGGCACGGTAAACAAGATGGGATTCGATTCCTGCAACGGCCACTTTTGAAGCAGTTGGAGTAGTCATTTTTACCCATTTACTTTTTGCAGATGCTTTTATTTCAACAGTCCATAATGCTTTTTGATCTGTTGTCTGCCAAAGTAAATCAAGGGATTGACTTGTTGGAACGGCACCAATTTGAAGATACGGATTGGCAAAAAACACCGATTGGCTTATTTTGGTTTGAGCAATTGCTGAGCAAAAGCTGATGCTTAATGCTAAGGCGACTAATTTATTTTTCATGATTATTGTTTTTTTGATTGTTTAATTTGTTTTGGTTTAAACCACATCCAGAATCCGCTTAGTGTTAGTATCAATAAAGCAAGTCCCATTATGGTTGCGTATATTTTTTTTGATAATCCCATTTTGCTATTGAACAATTCGTCAATTAGCGCACCATCATGTAGGTCTTGAATGAATTCTGCCTTTTTTTTCTCGATAGAAATTGTTGCTCCAGTAGCTCCATCAACTTGAATCGCATAGTTTTTCTTAAACAAAAAATTGATAGATCCTTTTGACGGTTTTATTTGAATGCTCTTAGCATGCTCAAATTTGTTGTTTGTTTTTTCGTTCAAAGCAATAATTGCGATTGATTCTAACGAATCTAAAGGCATCCATTTCTTCATAGAGGTTTCTGCTTTGATTTCTTTATTTTCGAAAATTGTTTCGGTAAAT
>CAILTC010000434.1 GCA_903837025.1 uncultured Bacteroidota bacterium
AATGAGAATAATTCCCCACTTGTCCGTTTCCAACTTCACCCCATCCTGCTCTTATTTTCATGTCATTGATAACAGGTACATTTTTGAAAAACTCTTCTTTAGACAATCTCCAACCAGCAGAAAACGATGGAAAATTACCCCATCTATTCAACGCTCCAAATCCAGAATATCCATCTCTACGGAAATTAGCTGTCAAGAAATATTTATCCTCATAGCTATAATTTAATCTTCCAATAAAAGCAAGATTTCTTCCCGTTGTACTACTATAGCTTGCCCCTGGAATAGGCGTAGTTGCAGCATTAATCGTATGCACTGCTCCTGAACCAAATCCTCTCGCACCATCCGAAAAATTATAATTATCATTTTGCGAAGCAATGTACCCCAACAAAGCATTGAAATTATGTTTGTCGAATGATTTGGCAAACGTAAGCGTGTTTTCTGTTGTCCAATAGGTATTTTGAGTATTGCTTATACTTGCCATCCCCTGAAATGCTCTACCTTCTCTACTTCTAAATGGATCTACCCATGAATTATAAGTGCTATTCAACTGTTCGAACCCGAACATAGATTTGAATTTAAGATATTTCAAAAAAGAAAATTCAGCATATACATTTCCGTTAAATCTGTAATTCTGGAAGGAATGTTCATTTTTTAATAGTAACCCAATCGGATTTTCAAGATCTCCAATAATAGGATTTAAAACAAATGAACCATCTGGATTATAAACCCCTGTCACTGGCGCGCCAGTTAACAAAGACAAAACAGCACCAATTTTTCTTCCCTCATCAACATTTACATCTTTCCATTTATTATAGGAAATACTTGAACCAATTTTTATAGAATTACTTATTTTGTGATCAATGTTAGCCTTAAAAGTATATCTCTCTACTGAGTTGGTAAGAACCACCCCTTCTTGATTAAGATATGTACCTGACACATAAAAATTGGTTTTTTCATCACCTCCGGAAGCCCCAAACTGATAATTTTTAGAATAGGCATTTCTAAAACCTTGATTTTGCCAATTGTTATCTGCAGTATATATGCTCGCATCAATAGGATGATTCATTTCTGTCATCAAAGATTTATATTGGCTTGCATTTAAAACATCTAATCTTTTTGCAACGCTCGAAACACCTGTATAGGTATTAAAAGTCACTGTGGTTTTATGATTTCCACCTCTTTTTGTAGTAATCAAAACAACACCATTAGAACCATTAGCTCCATAAATTGCAGCAGAAGAAGCATCTTTAAGAATGGTCATAGACTCAATATCAGAAGGGCTTATTTCGTTTATTGACGTAGTAACAACACCATCAACAATAAATAAAGGTTCGCTACCCGCTGTAATTGTTGACGTTCCTCGAATACGGATTGAAACACCAGCCTGTGGCTGACCCGAAGGTCTTGATATTTGAACACCCGAAATTTTCCCTTCAAGAGCATTGGCAAATTCAGTATTGGCTTTTCCTTCAAAATCTTTTGAAGTAACAATAGCGATCGAACCCGTAATGTCCTTTTTCTTAGTTGAACCATATCCCATCACAACAACTTCTTTCAAATCAACATCACTTGAAACAAGAACTACGTTGACTGTTGTTTTACCTTTTACAACAACCTTTTGGGACGTGTACCCAAGGTAGGTAAAATTTAAAACGGCATCTTTTGGTAAATTATTCAAAGTAAATTTACCGTCTAAATCTGTTGTAGTTCCAATTTTAGAATTTTGGACAGCTATATTAACACCCGGCAAAGGCCCTGTAGAACCTGATACTTTTCCAGTAACAGATTGAGCTTGCATCACACTACAAACTAGCAAGAATGTAGAAATTAACAAGGTTTGTTTAAAAAATTTCTTCATAATTAATTTTGGTTTAAAAATTTTGAGGTTAGTTAGGTATAAAATAGAGGTATTGAATTAACTATAAATATACTTTTCAAAACTAATTAAATGATCATTTATAAAAACAGATATTTACGTATTATAATCCTCAATTTGCGTAATTGTTAAAACCTAAATAAAATGCTTTACACGCAAATTATTCATACCTAAATGTTCGAAAAAAAAATACATTTCGTTAATTTGAGTTTAAGGATAATTCTCTAAAATATAATACTTTTGCAAAAAACAATTATATTCAGCCCTCTATGAACAATCCTAAAGTAAAATCCTACCTATTTAAAACAATAAAATATATAGGAATAAGTATTGTAACGCTTCTTTCCTTAATGTTAATTACGCCTTATGTTTTCTCGGATAGAATTAAAGAAGAAATAAAAAAAGCCGCTAACAAAAAATTGAATAGTGAACTTAATTATTCGGATGTGAATGTTTCGTTTTTCAAACATTTCCCTTCGCTAACATTATCTTTGAATGATTTTAGTCTAAATGGTTCGGCTCCCTATCAAAAAGAAAAATTTATTACAGCCAAAGAGATTTCATTCGGAATAAATGTTCCTAGCCTACTCTTTGGGAAATTTATAAACATAGATGAAATTTATCTCTCGAATTCGAAAATAAATGTCAAAGTAAATAAAGAGGGTGTTGCCAATTATAATGTATATATAGCCGATAAAACTATTAAAACAAATGACAGCTCTTCTTCTTCATTAAAATTAAAAAAGATTGAAATAAAAAATAGCCAAATTAATTATGATGATCAATCAGCCAAAATTCACTTTGATGCTTTTGGTTTTAATTACCTAGGAAAAGGAGATCTTGCCTCTGACGTTTTTGACTTATCTTCGAACGCCAAAATTGATAAATTAAATGTTATCTATGAAAACGAACCTTACTTAATGAATAAAAAAGTAGATGCCGAATTAATTACAAAGGTCAATCTCAATTCGCTTTCTTTCATTTTTCAAGAAAACAATCTAAAAATAAACAAAATTCCATTTGACTTCAAAGGAAAGTTCGACTTCATAAAAGAGGGTTATAATATGGATT
The DNA here is from genome assembly GCA_903837025.1 of uncultured Bacteroidota bacterium. Taxonomy (GTDB): domain Bacteria; phylum Bacteroidota; class Bacteroidia; order Flavobacteriales; family Flavobacteriaceae; genus Flavobacterium. The sequence continues at coordinate 2,948 of CAILTC010000434.1, forward strand.
TAACTCTTAAATCTCCAAACAGTAATCTCGAAGATTTGATCACTGCTTTCCCTCCAAAATACATTACGTGGCTTAGCAAAACTGAATTGCGTGGCAAAACAGACGTACTGCTTACGGTAAAAGGAAAGTATATCGCTTCTAAAAAAATAGGTCCAGACCTTAATCTTGAATTAAAAATACGAGATGGTTTTGTAAATTATAACAAAAGTGCTTTACCCGTTTCGAACCTAAATTTAGATGTAACAGCAAAACTTCCGTCCTTGAACCCCGATCTTTTAGTCATTGACGCAAAGTCTTTGTCTTTAAATATTCAAAAAGACTTTTTAAAAGTAAAACTGTACGTGAAAGGAATCAGCAATCCTGAAATTGATGCTAATTTTAACGCAAAAATTGACTTAGAAAAATTGGATAAAGCTATTGGAATTCCTGATTTAGAATTAAAAGGAATCCTTATTGGCGAAGGAAAAGCAAAAGGAAAATTTGACCTTAAAAACAAAATATTCCCTGTTACAAATGCAAATATCAAGTTAGAAAACGGATTTATTAAAACCAAATACTATCCAAATCCAATCACAAATATCAACATCGTTTCTAAAATTGAAAATCAAAAAGGCACCTTCAACGATTTGAAAATAGGGCTCAAACCAACTCAATTTACCTTTGAAGGCGAACCCTTTTTTATCGAAGCAGATCTGAATAATTTTGACGATTTAACGTATGATATAAAAGCAAAAGGAGCGCTAAATATCAGTAAAATTTATAAAGTATTCTCTCAAAAAGGATTGGATTTAGATGGTTCTATCAAGGCCGATTTAGTTTTGAAAGGAAAACAAAGTGACACCAAAAAAGGCAACTACAATAAACTGGACAACAAAGGAACTTTAGAAGTAAGAAATATTCAAATAGCGACCCAATATCTTCCAAAAACATTCCTTATCAAAGAAGGGATTTTCAAAATCAATCAAGACAAGAT
>CAILTC010000435.1 GCA_903837025.1 uncultured Bacteroidota bacterium
AATAGTATTTAATTCTATTATTTCGATAGAATTTATAAAATAAATTGATTTTTCCTTGGTGGTATGAAAATTTGTTCGCAAATTTGCCTCATCAAAATAGAAAATAATGAAACTAAAAGCTAACAATATGTGTAAAATGATGCCGGATTATTCCGCAGAGATACTATTGTAGTTTTAAAAAAAAATATACAAAATGCCTCTGCCAAATGCAGGGGTTTTTTTTTATCAAAAATGAAATGAACAAACATAAAACCATTTTAAAATTATTAAAAACTAAAACCAATCTGTAATGAAAAACACAAAAAAAATTTTAGCAATAACTATAGGTTTGATTGCCTTCTCTAATAGTTATGCGCAGGAAACTAAAAAAGAAAAGGATTCGATACAGAAAACGGAATTATCCGAAATTGTGATAATTGGATCAAGAAGTAAAAATAGAGTCAAAACCGATGTACCTGTACCTATCGATATTCTCAACATTTCAGAAATAACAAAAGGGGCTCCGCAAACGAGTATAACCCAAATTTTGAATTATGTTGCCCCTTCTTTTACCAGTAATCCTACTTCGGCGGCAGACGGGACAGATCACGTTGACCCCGCTCAATTACGTGGTTTAGGTCCTGACCAAGTTTTGATACTTGTAAATGGAAAAAGAAGACACACTAGTGCATTGGTAAACATCAATGGTTCACCGGGTAGAGGGTCTGTTGGGACAGATTTAAACGCAATTCCTTCTTTTGCTATTGAAAGAATTGAAGTTTTAAGAGATGGAGCAGCAGCGCAATATGGTTCAGATGCCATTGCAGGTGTAATCAATATTGTACTTAAAAAAGACGCTCACTATTTGTCAGGAGGTATTCAATATGGCGGGAATTTGTCTTCGGGATCTAATAATTTCAACGGCGGAATTGATGGAAAATCATTAAATTTAGATTTGAATTACGGAACTTCTTTAGGTAAATCAGGTAGTTTTCTTAATGTTACCGCTAGTGCAGTTACAAGAGAAGCTACAAGTAGGGCAGGAGTTAGAAGCAATGCTATTTTTAATGCCTATAACGCTGTCGAAAATAGAGCAGCTCAAAATGGTGTAAATATTAATTCCTTGTTTAGCAATATAAATAACACAGCAAATTCGGCACAAATCATCAGTTCGATAAAGCAATATGCGCCGCAAGTTGGTTATTTTACTACTGTACAACAAAATGCCATTTCTTCTGCTTCAAGCATTTCACAATTGCAAACTATCTTAGGCGCAGATGTGACCAATAGTGAATTGACTTATCGGGGTCAGCAAAGATCAGATTATAACATGAGAGTGGGGCAGTCGGAATTAGCTTCTGGTCAAGCGTATTACAATGCAAAGTATCCATTAAATGAGATTACTTCCTTATATTCCTTTGGTGGAGTTTCGCTAAGAAATGGTAATTCGTATGCTTTTAATCGTTTGCCAAATGGTTCTGGAACTTTTACTCAAGAATTTTCAAACGGTTTTTTACCCGAAATAGAATCTAAGATTCTTGATCTTTCTTCGGCAGTAGGAATCACAACAAAATTATTTGGATTTGACACTGATATTAGTTCTAATTTGGGAACAAATTCTTTCCAATACAATGTCAATAATACCAGTAATGCTACTTTAGGGGCAAATTCTCCCACAAGTTTTAATGCAGGTAAAGTGTCTTTTTTACAAAGTACAAATAATTTAGATTTGACCAGAAAATATGATTTTCTAAAAGGATTAAATGTTGCTTTTGGAGGGGAATTTAGATATGAAAATTATCAAATAAAAGCTGGCGAACAAGCTTCTTATGGTTTGTATGATGCAAACGGAGGTTTTGTTTCTGGAACATTACCAAGTAGTTCTCCTTTGATTGTGACCGATTTTTTTGGAAATAAAAGAGGAGCAGGAGCACAAGGTTTCTCCGGGTTTTCACCTTCGGATGCGAAACAAAAAGATAGAAAAAGTGGAGCTGCTTATTTAGATTTAGAATTAAATGCAACTGATAACTGGCTTATAAACGGAGCCATTCGTTATGAGAATTATTCTGATTTTGGTAATACAGTTACTTATAAATTGGCTTCGCTTGTAAAATTAAACAGCAACATCAATTGGAGAATTTCTGGACAAACAGGATTTAGAGCACCATCATTGCAACAAAAATATTTCGAAAGTAGCTCTACCCAATTTATCAATGGATCTCCATATCAAGTGGGTTATTTTACCAACGATTCTAGTGCTGCCAAAAGTATTGGTGTAGAGAATTTGAAACCTGAAAAATCCAGAAGTCTAAGTACAGGATTTACGTTCAAGATTCCGGAAGCGAATCTAACAATCTCTACCGATGCTTATTTAACAAGAATTGATGATCGAATTGTGTTAACGGGTCAATACTCAAGACCAACAAATGCCCAAATAAGTGCCGCAACAACTCCTGCTCAAGCTGCAGCTTTAACTTTGTTTCAACAAGCATTTGATACAAAAGGAGTTGAAAAAGCTTCGTTCTGGACTAACGGAATTAATTCTGAAACCAAAGGAATTGATATAGTGATTTCGCATAAATACAAAGTGATTCCAGAGTTTACCATTAAAAATGACTTTGCTTTTAGTTACAATCAAACACTAAGAGTTGGTGCATTAAATGTGCCACAATCTATTATAGATGCAGGTGGAGATGCATTCAAATATTCATTTTTTCCAGAATCAAGCCGAATTTATTTAGAAGCAGCGATCCCGAAAGTGAAAGCCAATTTAGCAACTACTTTCACCATCAAAAAATTAGAAATCTATATAAGAAATACTTATTTTGGTGCTGTAACTGATCCAGGAGCAACGGATGTAAATTTAGATGGAACTTCTTCGGTTTATGAGCATCCAGTTTATAGCGCAAAATTAGTGACCGATATATCTTTGGGTTATCAAATTTCTAAAAGCCTAAGAGCCACAGTAGGTGCTAATAATATTGGGGATGTTTATCCGGACAGAAATAATTCTGCTACACCAGCATTTACAAATTCAACATCTACACTTTCGCCTGCACCTAGCGCTGATTTAAGTAATGCCAATCAGTTTGCTTATTCTAGAGCAGTTTCTCAATTTGGATTAAACGGAAGATTTGTTTTTGCTCGTTTAGGATTTAAATTTTAAAGAAAAATCAGGCTAAATAAATTTTTAGTTCCATTTAAAAATATAGTTTTAGTTGATTTTAGCTGCCTCCAATCAGAAATGATTGGAGGCATTTTTTGTACGGACCAGATTCTACGGCTTCTTTTTTTTTCTAAACAGCTGTTTTTAAAATGCTTGTCTCGTAATAATTCTTTTTTTTATTAAAAAAACAGTGTAAAAAATTTTGTTAGTTAAAAATTTTAATTTACTTTTGTTCCATCAAATTAGTAGAGTTAAATTAATTCTACACAAATACTATAATTTTGAAGACTATCAAATACATCTCATTTTTGAAAATGCAAAAATCATTCACTTTTGGCTTCTCATGTCGAATGTGCTTTTGTTGTTAAAAGTCTTCAAATACGATCGCAATAAACACGATCAAGAAGCAAATAATTCATACAATTGTTGAAAACTATTTGCTTTAAATTCCAATAAAAAAATAAAAAAAAGAACAAAGGATTATTGAAAAATGAAAGAGATATACTAATTCTTGGTTCATTATAAAAACTTTGTTTCTACGCTTTAAAAAAATAATTACACCTAACAAGTTAAAAAAATTAAAATCATGAGCACACAAAAATTTGAAACAAACGCATTACACGCAGGACACGATGTAACCAAAAACGCAGGAACTAGAGCCGTACCCATTTACCAAACCAGTTCTTATGTTTTTAAAAATTCAGAACATGCCGCAAACCTTTTTGGTCTATCCGAAGCTGGATTTATTTATACCCGATTAAATAATCCGACCAATGATATTTTAGAGCAACGATTGGCCGCTTTAGAAGGAGGAATTGGAGCTGTGGTAACGGCTTCAGGAACAGCAGCAATTGCAACAACTTTCTTGGTTTTGCTAAAAGCCGGAGATCATATTGTTGCTTCGAACAGCTTATACGGGGGGACTTATAATTTATTAAAAGTGACTTTGCCACGATTAGGAATCACTGCCACATTTGTAGATCCTTCTGAAGCATCTAATTTTGAAAACGCAATACAAGAAAATACGAGAGCCATTTTTGTAGAATCCTTGGGGAATCCAAAATTAGACGTTTTAGATTTGAAAGCAATTTCGGCTGTAGCCAAAGTTTCGAAAGTGCCGTTTATTGTTGACAATACAGTCGCTTCGTCTTATTTGATGAATCCAATTCAACACGGAGCCGACATTGTCATTCATTCGCTAACAAAATACATTGCCGGAAACGGAACCTCATTAGGAGGTGTAATTATTGACGCTGGAAATTTTGATTGGTCTAATGGGAATTTCCCTGAGTTTACCGAACCTTCAACAGGATATCACGGATTAGTTTATCACGAGGCGCTAGGTAATGCTGCTTTTATAGCTAAAGTTCGGATAGAAGGTTTGCGCGATTTTGGAGCGGCTTTGAGCCCTTTCAATGCCTTTCAAATTATCCAGGGTTTAGAAACTCTGCCACTTCGGATAATAAGACATAGCCAAAACGCATTAGAATTAGCGAAATGGTTAGAACTTCAAGAAGAAGTGGCATGGGTTCATTATCCGGGTCTAAAAACGAGCAAATACTATGTTCTAGTTCAAAAATACCTGCCAAAAGGACAAAGTGGAGTCGTTACTTTTGGATTGAAAAAAGGCTTTGAAGCAGCAAAAAACGTAGTTGATGCCACAAAGTTGTTTTCGCTTTTGGCCAATATCGGGGATACAAAATCGCTAATCATACATCCTGCAAGCACGACCCATCAGCAATTAACGGCTGAGGAACAAGTAGCTACAGGAGTGACTAAAGATTTAATTCGTCTCTCCGTTGGTTTAGAAGATATCGAGGACTTGAAAACGGACTTAAAAACTGCTTTTGGAAGCATCAAATAACTTTGTAAAATAATAAATTAGTTAGGTTTTTTTTGGTTGAAAAGTTGGTCTTTGGTTTATTGGTTTAGGGCCAAAGACTACTTTTCTATAAAAGCAAAACTATTTTAATCTTAAAAAAAACACCATCAAATGAAAAACATAGAAAAAATAGATCTTTTTGATTTTGATTTAGAATTAGGAAAACGCAAGCCTTATATCTCCTTGTTGTATCAAGTTTTTGGTCAGCCTATTGGGAGTTCGCCAATTATTGTTGTCAATCATTCTTTAACCGGAAATTCTAACATCACTGGTAAAACGGTTGGTGGAATGCAATAGTTGGAGACGATAAACCTATAGATACGAATTATTTTACAGTGATTGTTTTTAACATTCCCGGAAATGGTTACGATGATAATGTAGCCAATCTTCTGGATAATTATCGTGATTTTACCATACGTGATATCGCACGAATTTTTTGGGAAGGCTTGTTTTTCTTAAAGATTAAAAATGTTTTCGCTGTTATTGGCTTAAGTTTAGGAGGCGCAATTGCCTGGGAAATGGCAGTTTTACAACCTGATAAAATAGATAATCTTATTCCGATTGCTACCGATTGGAAAGCTACTGATTGGGTTATTGCTAATGTGCTCATTCAGGATCAAATTCTAAATAATTCGGACGATCCTGTTGTAGATGCTCGCTTGCATGCTACATTATTGTACCGTACCCCAGAATATATTAACCAACGGTTTCACAGAAATAAACTAGATGAATTCTCCATATTGCAAATAGAATATTGGTTGCTCGAACGCGGTTTTCAATTAAAAAGTCGCTATCGTTTAGCCGCTTATAAACTGATGAATCATTTGCTTAAAACCAATGATATTACCCGCAACAGAAAAGATTTCTTGACGGTGGCTGGTGCTATTCAATCTAATATTCATCTTGTTGCTGTCGATAGAGATTGTTTATTTATTGTTGATGAAACCCGTAAAACCTTCCGGTTATTGAAAAATATAAAACAAAATGTTTTTTACAACCAGATTCAATCTATTCATGGTCATGATGCTATTTTGATAGAGATTA
>CAILTC010000436.1 GCA_903837025.1 uncultured Bacteroidota bacterium
ATGAAGGGATAAATTGGGCAATTATGTTAAAAAACGACTCAAAACTAATTGGGATTATTGGTCATTATCGATTAAAGCCGGAACATTATAGAGCAGAAATTGGTTATATGTTGCTTCCTGAATACCATGGCAAAGGTATCATGACAGAGGCTATAAACGAAGTTGTAAATTATGGTTTTGACGTAATGAAACTCCATTCTATTGAAGCGCTTATTGATCCTAGAAATTTAGCGTCTGAAAATGTGCTCCAAAAAAATGGTTTTATAAAAGAGGCTCATTTCATAGAAAACGAATATTATGAAGGTCAATTTTTAGATTCTGTAGTTTATTCCATTTTGAATAAACGATAACTATTTGCAATTTTTCTATGATCAGAATTAACATTTAAAGATTAAATTCCTATAAACAATATTCTATATTTGCGCCTGAAAACAGTATTTATTATAAAAAACAAAAAATATTTTTACATGAAAAAATTACTTATTCTAACTATTCTTTTATTTTCAATACATTCACAAAGCCAAACTTATGTGAAATTAAATGCATTCTCAACCTTATTAACTGTGCCTAATGTAGGAATTGAAACAAGTATTGGTAAAAAATCTACTTTCCAATTTGACATAACTGCTTCATTTTGGAATAGCAAAGTGACTCCGATGCAATTTTATATTTTTATGCCGGAATATAGATACCATTTTCACGAAAAATACAATGGTTTTTATGTGGGTGCAAATGTAGGAGCAACTGTTTTCAATTTTCAAAAATGGAATCATTTGAATTTGGATGAATATGAAAAAGGTGTGGGTTACCTTGTTGGAGCTTCGATAGGATATCAAAAAAAAATAAACGACAAATTTATGATTGATTGTTTTTTAGGTGGCGGAAACAGTCAAGGATTTTATAAAGGGTATTATATTGGCACTAATACTCGCTATGAATTTGCTAAAAATTACAACAAAAGTGGCGAATGGTTGCCTTACAGAGGAGGCGTAATGGTTTCATATCGATTAAATTAAATCGAAATTTTAAATTTCCCTAAAGTATTTACATATAACTCTTCTACTTTTTTTCTTGCCCAATCCGTTTTCCTCAAAAAAGTTAAACTTGATTTGACACTTGGTTTATCTGTAAAGCATTTTATTTTAATTAATTCGCCCAAGGTGTCAAAACCATAATGATCGACAAGTTGTTCAACTATTTTTTGAAGAGTAATTCCGTGAAGGGGATCTTTTGATGATGACTTTTCCATGTTGCAAATTTAAAGCAATTTTAAATAACTATTGACATTTCGCTGTTTTGTTCCTACATTTGCAATCCTATGCTAAAAACAATAAACATACTTAACAAAAGAGCTCGCTTCGATTATGAAATAATCGATAAATTTACGGCTGGAATTGTCTTGGCTGGAACCGAAATAAAATCGATCCGTTTGGGAAAAGCCAACATCACCGAAAGCTTTTGCGAATTTAGCGGCACTGAACTCTTCGCCATTAATACTTATATTGAAGAATATACTTTTGGTAACCAATTCAATCACAAAGCAAGAAGCGAACGTAAACTCTTGCTAACAAAACGAGAATTAAAAGGTTTATCCAGAAGTGTACAAGCCAAAGGATTGACTATCGTTCCTCTAAAATTATTTACCAATGAAAAAGGTTTAGCAAAACTTGAAATTGGACTTTGTAAAGGAAAGAAAACCTACGATAAACGCGAATCTTTGAAAGAACAAGATACTAAACGCGATCTCGACAGAATCAAAAAAGCATTTTAATAGCTCTATTACAGCTACCGAAAGATTAAAAATAATTTAGACACCCATTCTACAAATTTATACCAAATAATTTGTAAAATGGGTGTTTATGAATAGACCGATAATCAATTTTTATTTTCTAACAAAGGCACGAATTTAAAATCGCCAAACTCATGTTTTTCGAATTGGGTTTCATTCTTACGTATCAACAAAGTCATAATTTGTTTTTCTTCGCCAAGCGGAATTACCAACCTTCCTCCTATTTTTAGCTGTGCCATCAAGGCTTGCGGAATAACTGGCGCACCGGCGGTTACAATAATACTATCAAAAGGAGCGTGATTCGGCAAACCTTTATAACCATCTCCAAAAGAAAGATGTTTGGGTCTGATACCTAATTTCGGCAATAAAGCTGATGTTTGCTTGAACAATTCGTTTTGTCTTTCGACACTGTAAACCTTGGCTCCCATCAAAAACAAAACCGCAGTTTGATACCCAGACCCCGTTCCTATTTCGAGAATTTTATGTTCTTTTTTTACTTCCAATAATTGGCTTTGAAAAGCAACCGTGTAAGGTTGCGAGATAGTTTGCCCCGCCCCTATCGGGAATGCTTTGTCTTGATAGGCATAATCTTCAAAACTAGAATTTAAAAAAAGATGTCTCGGAATTTTCCTAATTGCCTCCAAAACAGTCGTGTCAATAATTCCTTTTTCTTGTAAAAGGTTTACTAATTGATTACGAAGTCCTTGATGTTTTGCAGTGTCTTTCAAAATTTGGGATGATTTATTTTGGTAAAAATAAACTTTAAAATCCCAAAAATCAAATAACAAATTCCAAAAACTTTAAACTCCAATCTTTAGACAATAAACAAATAAATTATACATTTGTTAAAAATCATTTTTATGTTGAAAGTAGGCGTTTTAGGTGCAGGACATCTTGGAAAAATACATTTAAGATTATTACAACAATCCGAAAAATACGAATTAGTGGGTTTTTATGATGAAAATCAAGAAAACGGAGAAAAAGTCGCCAAAGAATTTGGATACAAACACTTCTCGACAATAGCCTCCTTAATACATGCTGTCGATGTGATAGATATTGTAACACCTACGCTTTCGCATTATAAGTGTGCCAAGGTTTCGATTAAATCGGGCAAACATGTTTTTATAGAAAAACCAATTTCGAATACAGTCGCCGAAGCCGAAGAAATTATTGCTTTGGCCAAAGAATATAATGTAAAAGGTCAGGTAGGTCACGTAGAACGATTCAATCCTGCTTTCAAAGCGACAAAGGATATGATTGAAAATCCTATGTTTATCGAAACGCATCGCTTGGCCGAATTCAACCCTCGTGGCACCGATGTTCCCGTGGTACTTGACTTGATGATTCACGATATTGATGCCATTTTGAGCGTGGTTAATTCGAAAGTAAAATCAATTAACGCTAGTGGAGTTTCGGTAATTAGTGAAACTCCTGATATTGCCAATGCTCGAATTGAGTTCGAAAACGGATGCGTTGCCAATTTAACAGCTAGCCGAATATCACTCAAAAATATGCGTAAATCCCGTTTCTTCCAGAAAGATGCTTATATATCAGTTGACTTTTTGGAGAAAAGATGTGAGGTTGTAAAAATGAAAGAAGCTCCTGAAATTCCTGGAGATTTTGATATCATTCTACAAAATGCAGAAGGTGTAAAAAAACAAATCTACTTTTCGAATCCTGATGTCGAGCAAAACAACGCTATTCTTGACGAATTAGAATCCTTTGCCGATGCCATCAACAACGATACAACTCCTGTCGTTACCTTAGAACAAGCAACAGAAGCTTTGCGTGTAGCTTACCAAATTATTGATTGTTTTAAGAAGTAAATTAAATTGTCTAAAGTTTATGGTTCAAAGTTCTTTAGAGCAACTTTAAACCATAAACTTTGAATTTTTAAACCAAAATATATGAAAATAATAGCTATAATCGGAGCAGGAACAATGGGCAACGGGATTGCACATACTTTTGCACAAAGTGGTTTCACCGTAAAACTGATCGATGTTTCCGAGAAATCTTTGGATAAAGGAATGACTACTATTTTTGCCAATTTAGATCGAATGGTTGCCAAAGGAACCATTACTGAGGAAGATAAATTCAAAACCATAAACAATATTATTACGTATACCGACCTCAAAGATGGTGTTGTAGGTGTTGATTTAGTCGTTGAAGCTGCCACCGAAAACGTTGAATTAAAACTCGCTATTTTCAAGCAATTGAACGAGGCTTGTTCTCACAATACGATATTAGCGACGAATACTTCTTCTATTTCAATCACTCAGATTGGTGCCGTTGTCGCGCATCCGGAACGCGTTATTGGAATGCACTTCATGAATCCAGTGCCAATTATGAAACTAGTCGAAATTATTCGCGGTTACAATACGAGCGACGAAGTGACGAAAATCATTATGGAATTATCCGAAAAACTGGGTAAAACTCCCGTTGAAGTCAATGATTATCCTGGTTTTGTAGCCAATAGAATTTTGATGCCCATGATCAACGAGGCCATCGAAACCTTATACAACAAAGTAGCTGGCGTTTACGAAATTGATACCGTGATGAAACTCGGAATGGGTCACCCAATGGGACCTCTACAATTAGCTGATTTCATTGGCCTTGATGTATGTCTTGCTATTTTGAATGTGATGTATGATGGATTCAAAAACCCAAAATACGCGCCTTGTCCTTTATTAATAAATATGGTTCGCGCAGGAAAAATGGGCGTGAAATCTGGTGAAGGTTTTTATGATTATAGCGAAAGTAAAAAAGCAGAGAAAATCTCGAAACAGTTTAATTAATATGTCAATAGCACAAAACCTCCTCAAAATAAAATCGACTTTACCCGAAAACGTAACGCTTGTTGCCGTTTCTAAAACCAAACCTATTCCTGATTTGATGGAAGCCTACGATGCTGGTCAACGTATTTTTGGCGAAAACAAAATTCAGGAAATGGCCGAGAAATGGGAAGCGATGCCAAAAGATATTCAATGGCACATGATTGGTCACGTTCAGACGAATAAGGTCAAATTTATGGCAGAATTCGTAAGCCTAATTCATGGTGTTGATAGCCTGAAATTAGTAGACGAAATCAACAAACAAGCGAAAAAAAACAATAGAATAATCGATTGTTTTCTTCAAATACATATTGCCGAAGAAGAAACTAAATTTGGCCTTGACGAAAAAGAACTCCATGAGATTCTTGCTTCTACAGCATTTCAAGAAATGAAAAACATTAGAATTGTGGGATTAATGGGAATGGCAACTTTCACTAATAATCAAGATCAAATTAAGAAAGAATTCACGCATTTGAAAACGATTTTTGATTCCTGTCAAAATCTGAAATCTGAAAACTGCAATCTGAAATCTATTTCCATGGGAATGTCTGGCGATTATCAACTCGCAATTGAATGCGGAAGTACGATGGTTCGGATAGGAAGTAGTATCTTTGGGGGAAGAATTTGATTTTTGATTGAAGATTAACGATTTTTGATTTCAGATTTGACACTGAACACTAAAAACTGAACACTGAACACTTATTTTGTACGCAATACTTGACATAGAAACTACCGGAGGGCAATTCAACGAAGAAGGAATTACCGAAATTGCGATTTATAAATTTGACGGTCACGAAATCGTGGATCAATTTATAAGTCTGGTCAATCCTGAAATTCCCATTCAGCCTTTTGTTGTAAAATTAACTGGAATCAATAATGAGATGTTACGCTCTGCTCCAAAGTTTTTTGAAGTGGCCAAACGTATTATAGAAATGACCAATGACTGCGTTCTCGTTGCTCACAATGCAGATTTTGATTACCGAATTTTACGTACTGAATTTCGTCGTTTGGGTTATGACTTCAATATAAAAACGCTTTGTACTGTCGAATTATCAAAAAGATTATTACCCGAACAAACTTCACACAGCCTAGGAAAATTAGTGCGAGCTTTAGGAATTCCAATGGCTGACAGACATCGAGCTAGCGGTGACGCATTAGCAACCGTAAAACTATTCAAACTACTATTAGACAAAGATTTAAATAAAGAAATTGTCAAAGATCTTATCAAATTTGAAGTTCAAAAAGGAATTGCACCAAAATTGATGGACATCGTAGAAAGTTTACCTTCAAAAACAGGAATTTATTACATTCATCGCGAAGATGGGAGCCTTCTTTTTATTGGTAAAAGTAAAAACATCCGAAAAAGAGTCAATCAGCATTTTACAGGAATCACACGAAGTGCCAAGAAAATCCAAACCGAAGTTTTCACCGTTACTTACGAAGAAACCGGAAGCGAATTAATTGCACTTTTGAAAGAATCCGAAGAAATCAAAATCAATAGACCAATCTATAATAGAATGTCACCAAAAAGTAATTTTTCGTGGTCAATATATGCCGAAAAAGATGCTAATGGTTATCTCAATTTGAAATTACAAAAAGCAGACGGCAGAAAAAAAGAAGTAAAATCATACACCTCCATGCAGGAAGGGAAAGAGGCGTTGGTTCGCATTACTTCCGATCATAAATTATGTAAAAAACTGACCGGTTTGTATACGACAAAAACACATTGTCTCCAGCATAACACCAACGAATGCGATGGCGCATGCGCCGGAAAAATAACTCCAAAAGAATATAATGAGCGCGTTCAAGAATTTATAGACAAGAATTTATTCGACAATAAAACGATGGTTATTGTTGATAAAGGTCGTACAGTTTCAGAACGAAGTGCTATTTTAGTCGAAAATGGAGTCTATAAAGGATATGCATTTTATGATCTGAATTACCAAATCAACACACTAGATATTTTAAGAAACATTATCGTTCCCATGCAAAGCAACCGAGATACTCGAAACAGTATTCAAGCTTATCTCCGTAAAAATAAGTATTTAAAAATAGTAAATTTTTAATTTTTTTTGAAGCTAATTCCCGCTATTTGTTACAAACGAAGTTCACTGAACTCCGATTAAAATGAATGTTAAGTGAAGTAATCTTTTCTTTTTCTAAAGAAAAAAAAGAAAAGGATTTCCAATGCTATCGGCGCTAAAAAACCATAAAATTTTGAACCAGAAAAAACTCATCGTAATTATAGGTCCTACAGCCATCGGAAAAACTTCCTTGAGCATCGCTTTGGCGCAACATTTCAATTGCGATATTATTTCTTGCGACAGTCGTCAATTTTTCAAAGAAATGCAAATAGGAACTGCGGTTCCAACTACCGAAGAATTAGCTGGAGCCCAACATCATTTCATTCAAAACAAATCCATTTTCGAAAATTATACTGTTGGCGATTTCGAAAAAGAAGCCATTGCAAAACTAGACGAATTATTTTTGACCAATGATTATGCGGTTCTAGTGGGCGGTTCTGGTTTGTATGTAGATGCTGTTTTGAAAGGCTTTGACGAGTTTCCCGAAATTGATGTTTTTGTTCGAGAAGAAGTCACTTCAAATTACGAGAAATTAGGTTTAGACTATTTACAAACCGAATTAGAAAAACGAGATCCCAACTATTTTTCGGTTGTAGCCAAAGAAAATCCACAACGAATGATGCGCGCTTTAGAAGTTTGCATCGGAAGCGGAAGACCGTATTCCACTTTTTTAAATCAGAAGAAAAACATACGAAACTTCACTTCTATTCTTATCGGATTAGAAGCCGAGAGAAGCGTGATTTATGACCGAATTAACCAACGAGTTGACATCATGATCGATGAAGGTTTATTGGCTGAAGCCAAAGATTTATTTCCTCATAAAAACCTGAATGCTTTACAAACCGTAGGATACAGAGAATTATTCAGCTATTTTGAAGATGAAATTTCATTGGAATTTGCCATCGAAGAAATCAAGAAAAATACCCGACGATTTGCTAAAAGACAACTCACTTGGTTCAAAAGAAATTCGGAAACAAAATGGTTTAATTATCTAACTGATCGGAAAGAAATTATTCGTTTCTTAATTGAAAAAAATCATAAATCATAAATCATAAATCATAATTCATAATTATTTCCATGCCAATAGCACCAAATTTCACCTCTGAATATAGCAAAGATTGGGAAATCAATTTTACACAATGTATGCCAAACGGTTTCTTGAAATATACCGATTTATGCAATTTGCTGCAATTAACGGCGGCAGCTCATTCTGAAATTGGCGGAATTAGTTTTAGCGATATGCAGGAATTCAATCAAGCTTGGGTTTTAAGTCGGATGCGCGTCGAAATTTCCGAATTACCAAAATGGAAAGACCATGTTACCGTAAAAACTTGGATCAACACCTTAGAAAATTCGCGTTCTGTACGTGCTTTGGAAATGTATGTTAATGGGAAGAAAATGGTAGGTTGTGAAACTTTTTGGGCTGTTTTCAATACTAAAATCAGGCGTCCGGAAGCCTTAGCCTTGCCTTTCGAGCATTTTGAATTATACCCAGAAAATAAAGCTACCCAAAAGCCTTTTTCTAAAATTAACCTCAGTAATGACACCGAAATGGTTTTTGAAAAAACGGTTTCCCTTTCGGATTTAGACATTGTCAATCATGTTAATAATGTAAAATACTTAGAATGGTGTCTTGATTTTGTGAATGAAAAACTGATTTTAAATCAAAAAATTAAAAGTTTTGAAATGAATTTTCTCAAGGAATTATCGTTAAAAGACAAGGTTATTATTCACGAAAATCAAACTTCAGAAGCCTTATTATTTAGTATTACTAAAGAAGATAAAACGAGTTTTGCATTACAATTGAATTTGGTATAAATGATAAAGTTCCTAACTTTTAATAGCTAAGAACTTTATAATAATGAAAAAGCTCGAATCACTTCGAGCTTTTTCATTATTTGTTTATGCTTTATTTTTTACTACCAGTCTAAATCCTTCTCCGTGAATATTGAGGATTTCAACATTAGGATCTAGTTTCAAATATTTCCTTAATTTGGCAATATAAACATCCATACTTCTAGAAGTAAAGTAGTTATCGTCTCTCCATATTTTTGTCAGCGCTAATTCTCTTGGCATCAAGTCATTTTCATGAAGAATTAACATTTTCAATAATTCATTCTCTTTTGGAGACAATTTAACAGGTTCTTCGTCGCCAAAAGTCAAAAATCGAAGTTTTGAATTAAGGTGAAATTTACCAACTGTAAACTCAAACTGTACGGGCTCTGCTTTTACTCCCGAAGATTTTCTTTGAATGATGGCTCTAATTTTCATCAATAAAACCTCAGAATCAAAGGGTTTATTCAAATAATCATCAGCGCCCGCTTTGTATCCTTTCAAGACATCTTCTTTCATAGATTTTGCCGTCAAAAAAATAATTGGCACATCTTGATTTTTTTCTCTTATTTCTTTTGCTAATGTATATCCATCTTTATAAGGCATCATTACATCCAAAATACACAAATCATACGTGTCTTTTTTGAATTTTTCAAAACCTTCCATTCCATTTTTAGCTAGAGTAACCTCAAAATCATTAAGCATTAAATAATCCTTTAATACTGCACCAAAATTAAGGTCATCTTCAACTAAAAGAATTCTTTTATTTACATTTTCCATATTTCTAATTTATTAATGGTATTTTAATTATAAAGGTACTTCCTTTTCCCTTTTCACTTTCTACATAAATTTGACCATTATGATCGTCAACTATCTTTTTTACATAAGCCAGACCTAAACCATGACCTTTTACATTATGTAAATCTCCGGTATGTTCTCGATAAAATTTTTCAAAAACCCTTTTTTGAGCTATTTTACTCATTCCTATCCCGTTATCTTTTATTTTGATAATCATATAATCTTTTACATTTTCTGTAAAAACATCAATCTTCGGAATTGATGGTGAATACTTAATTGCATTCTCCAAAATATTAACAATTACATTTATAAAATGGACTTCATTTACCAAAACAGTTGTTCGAACGGCATTAAAATGTTTGGTAATTGTTCCTTCTCTATCTTCTAAAATCAAACTTACATGCTCAATCGCATCTTCTATAACCTCTTGAATGTTGCTAGATTCCTTGACAATATCAAGCTCTTTCTTTTCTAATTTAGAAATTCGTAACACATTCTCCACTTGAGCATGCATCCGTTTATTTTCATCCTTGATCATTTGCAAATACTTGAGAACTTTTTCTTTATCATCTATAATTTTAGGATTTCTGATAGCATCTAAAGCCAAATTTATCGTCGCAATAGGAGTTTTAAACTCATGTGTCATATTATTTATGAAATCTGATTTTATTTCAGAAATATGTCGTTGACGAATCAATTGGTTCAAGGCACTTGTGTAAGCTATTATAATTATCAACGTAAAAATAATCGACAATAGTGTAATTCCTGCAAGATCTGTTAGCAAAAACTTCTTTTTATACGGAAATGAAACTAATAATTGGTATTTACTATTTCCTTCATTATCAGAAAATATAGGAATAGAATAGGTTGTATTTTTATCGTATTTAAAACCATCCGACTTCACTTTTGTAGCTAAACCATTACTATAAATGCCATAATCAAATTTAGTTTTAACTCCATATTCTTCCAATTCTTTCTTCAAAAGTTTCGCTAAACTTTCTTTCGAAACCCTTTCTTGTATCGGCATTGTAGCCGCTAAATCCTTAAAGAAAATCTCAAACTGAGCATTATCCAATATGTCAAGATTTCCTGATTTTTCAATCTTAATATCAGGTGTTAATTTATGCTGAAGCCGCGAATTATCAAATCTATTATTATCATAAACCTCGGTAACTCGTTTCGAATTAAAACTTTTAAATTTTACACTATCAAATTTTTTATCGAAGAACGTTGCCGAAACATTATAATCTTCGGCTGAAACACTATTTGAATATATGATTGTCTGATTTGTTTTACTATTTTTCTGAATGTAATAAAACTGTAATAAATCATTTTTCTGCGGAATCTTTCCAGTACTGTCCTTATATTTATTGTATTTATTATAAAAAGTATAAGCTTCCTGTTTCTGTATTTTATCCGC
>CAILTC010000437.1 GCA_903837025.1 uncultured Bacteroidota bacterium
GCAGCGGCAAGTCCTACACGACCAGCTCCTGCAAAATCCCCCAGGATGGGAACATAGCAAGGGTACGTGGTTGAGCGGTGCGATGTAGGTCGCTTGCCATTTTTTATAAAAGCTACATTCAAAGTAATATTTTTAATATATTTAATCTTCCTTACGGAGGATTTTTTTATTTTTGGATGGTTTTAAATCTTAATTCCCAATCAATAAATGAGTAAAGTAGTTCTAATCACAGGAGGTTCTTCAGGAATAGGGAAGTCTATTGGGGAGTTTTTACACCATAAAGGTTTCGTTGTCTATGGAACAAGCCGAAATCCGGAACAAGTTTTGAATTCAGTTTTCCCCTTGATTGCTTTAGATGTTCGAAATACAGATACTATTGTTGCGGCTGTCGCCAAAGTGATTGCCTTATCCGGTCGCTTAGACATCGTCATCAATAATGCGGGTGTTGGAATTACGGGACCTTTGGAAGAAATTCCAGCCCATGAAATTAAGAATAATTTTGAGACCAATTTTTTTGGTCCGATCGAAGTGATGAAAGCAGTTTTGCCACAAATGCGAACTCAAAAATCAGGATTAATTATTAATATTACTTCTATTGCGGGCTATATGGGTTTACCATATCGGAGCGTTTATTCAGCTTCGAAAGGCGCATTAGAACTGATTACCGAAGCCTTGCGTATGGAAGTCAAATCCTTTGGGATTCATATCACAAATGTAGCTCCGGGAGATTTTGCCACTAATATTGCTTCGGGTCGTTTTCATGCGCCATTAATCAAGAATTCGGCTTATGAAATTCCGTACGGGAATACGCTTAAAATGATGGACGAGCATGTGGATAGTGGGAGCAACCCAAACGAAATGGCGGAAGCGGTTTATCAAATTATACAAAACCCAAATCCTAAAATTCATTATAAAGTAGGTGTTTTTATGCAGAAATTTTCGATTGTTCTCAAACGAATTTTACCTGATAAAGTCTATGAAAAAATGTTAATGAATCATTATAAATTGTAATTTTGCAGAATTATGCGTGAGGGATTGAAGTGAAAATCCTTTTACTTTTCTTTAAAAAAGTAAAAGATTGTAGCGTAAAGCCCGACCCTTGTGGTCACGACCAAAAAAAAAAAAAATAAACACACAATTAAATATATATTATGAAATTTTTTATTGATACAGCGAATTTAGCTCAAATTAAAGAAGCACAAGCGCTTGGCGTTTTGGATGGCGTTACAACAAATCCGTCCTTGATGGCAAAAGAAGGAATTACTGGAAAAAACAGTATTTTGAAACATTATGTTGACATTTGCAATCTTGTAGATGGTGATGTAAGCGCCGAAGTAAATGCACTTGACTTTGAAGGAATGGTGAAAGAAGGAGAAGAATTGGCTGATTTGCATGAGCAAATTGTAGTGAAGTTGCCAATGACCAAAGAAGGGATTATGGCGGCTAAATATTTTTCGGATAAAGGAATCAAAACCAATGTAACTTTAGTGTTTTCCGCAGGTCAGGCTTTGTTGGCTGCCAAAGCAGGAGCAACTTATGTTTCGCCTTTTATTGGTCGTTTAGATGATGTTTCTACAGATGGATTGGCACTTATTGAAGAAATTCGTTTGATTTATGATAATTACGGTTACGAAACGCAAATTCTTGCTGCTTCGGTTCGTCACACGATGCATATTGTAAACTGTGCCAAAATTGGTGCTGATGTTATGACAGGACCACTTTCGGCTATTTATGGTTTGTTGAAACACCCATTGACCGATATTGGATTGGCTCAGTTTGTTGCTGATTTCGAGAAAGGGAATAAATAAAAAAAGAGTTCGCTGTTCAGTTATTAGGGAACAGTAAAAATAAAAAAAGTCGCATTTCCTATTGGGAATGCGACTTTTTTATTGGGTAATTATTAATTAATTAATGACCTCCACCTTCACTTTGAATATGATAAACGCCTTGTTTTTTTAATATCTTAGGGCAATAAAAACCATAAAATGCTAAATAGCCAAAACCAATAAGTGGAACTATATAAGAGAAATGCGTCCAAGTAATTCCCATTATACCACCAGAATTAGTGATATCAAAATCGCAAATACTTCCTTGTATCAAAGGAATAACTCCTCCGCCAAGGATCATCATAATTAAGAAAGACGAGGCTTTTCCGGTATTTTTTCCTAAACCAGCAATGGCTAAGTCAAAGATAGATGGCCACATAATGGATGCGAACAAACCTCCAGAGATAAAAAAGAATTTAGCGATATCTTTATCTGGGCAAACGAGTCCGAAAAACATCATTAAAAGACCAGAGAGTCCAAAAAGCATTAAAGTTTTGCCAGCATTTTTGCCACCTACAAAGCTAACAGCAATAAAAATTAAAATCCAAATTGGATAAATATAAAAAGTAGAAACATCGTGCCCAGCAAATATATTTGCTCCAATAATAACTCCAAAAGCTAAAGCAGGAACAATAAACTTAAGAACTGTATTTATTAGGTTTGAAGTATTGAAAACATTAACTCCACCATTCCAACGACCAATCATCAAACTTCCCCAATACAGGGCTATAAAAGGAGGGATTGCGCCTTCTAAAATACTTCCGAATTCACGTGTTTTTAATAATGCAGGAAGGTTGCTAATAATTGTTACTTCGGTACCAACATAAATAAAAATGGCAAGCATTCCTAAGTATAACTGTGGATAATCCAAAATACTAAAGTTCTTATGACCGTGTTCGATTTTAGCCTCTTCTTGCTTTTCTGGATCTTCTATTTTAGAAAAAAGCATAAAAACAGCTACTAAAATAAATGCAACACCTAAGATAATAAAAGGTAATTTAATATCTTCTAAAGAAAGGGCTGTTTTTTTATTATCCCCCATTCCAAATAATGCAATTCCTAATAAAATAGCACCAATTGTAGTTCCAAAAGAGTTGACGCCACCAGCTAATGTCAATCGGTGCGCTCCTGTTGCTGGGCTTCCCATTTTAATGGCTAATGGATTTGCAACAATTTGTTGAATAGAAAATCCTAAACCAACGGTGAATAAGGCTGTTAAAAAGAACGGAAAACTTTCCATTGTTGCAGCAGGAATGAATAAAAAGGATCCAATTGCAGACACAATTAATCCAGCAGCGAGTGTTTTTTTATAACCAAATTTTTGTAAAACATCTGATTTTAAAGAAATAAGGAAGAAGATGATTGCGCCTACAAAATAGGCTACATAAAAGGCCCAAGCAACTAATTGTGATTGAACTTGTGATAAGGTAAATACTTTTTTAAAGACAGGAATCAATATGTCATTGGCGGAGCCTACAAATCCCCAAAAGAAGAATACTATTACTAGGGAAATAAACTGCCCCCATTTGGTTTGAACATTTTCTGAACTCATAATTAAAATTGGTTTTTGGTTTTTAGATTAATCATTAATATGATCGGATAAGCAGTAAATATATTCGTAAACAAAATTAAAAAAA
>CAILTC010000438.1 GCA_903837025.1 uncultured Bacteroidota bacterium
CCTTCTATTATTGGAGCACAAGTTGAAGCAGCGAAAGCGAACCTTTTGAGCGCAAAAAGTAATCTTGAATACCAACAAAGTACTTTTGACAGACAAAACCAATTATTTAAACTTGGCGCCATCAGCAAAGCCGATTTTCAGGTGGCGTTAAACCAAAAAAATAGCGCTAAAGCAGTTGTTGATAATACCACTGCTCTGCTACAAATTGCTACTAAAAATCTATTTTATACTAATATATACGCCCCAATTGGTGGTACAATAATGAACCGAAATGTAAGCGAAGGTCAGACTATTGCTGCAAGTTTGAATGCTCCAACTTTATTTGTGATTGCAAACGATTTAACTAAAATGCAGGTCAGGGCAGCTGTTGATGAAGCGGATATAGGCAATGTAAAATCAGGGCAAAACGTATCCTTTACAGTTGATGCTTTTCCGGATGATATTTTTAAAGGTGTAGTTTATGAAGTTTTATTAAACTCTAAAACTACCGCAAATGTTGTGACTTATACTACTCTTATAAATGTTGACAACAAGGATATGAGATTGAAACCCGGTATGACCGCAAACATCAATATTTATACAGAAGAAGATAAAAATGCAATGATAATCCCTTCGCGCGCATTGACTTTTAAACCTGATTCAACACAGTTAAAAAATTATAGAATTCAAAGAATTCAAAGGAAAATTAGAACTTCTAAAAATAAATATAGTAAAACTGGAAAATCCACTTCAATTAAAACAGCTACTTCAGAAACTCCAAAATCAAATATTTGGGTCAAAAACGGAAATACATTAACCGAAAAGCAAATCACCATTGGAATAAATGATGATTCAAATGTTAGAGTTATTGACGGATTATCGGTAAATGATGAGGTCATAATCAATCTTTTATCCGAAACTGCAACGAGTACTACAAAAGCGGAACAAAGTCCATTTATTCCTAAAATGTCGCAAAAACCAACTAATACAAGCAAACAAAAATGAGTTCAATAATAGTAGACATTAAACATTTATCTAGAGAATTCAAGATTGGCGATCAAACCGTCAAGGCTTTGAATGATGTTAGTTTTTCTATAAATGCAGGCGAATTTGTGACAATTATGGGAAGCAGCGGTTCCGGAAAAACAACTTTATTGAATATTTTAGGTTGTCTCGAAATTCCAACTCAAGGCGATTATATTCTGGATGGAATCAATGTAAACCAATTGTCAAAAAATGAATTAGCGGGTTTGCGAAATACAAAATTGGGTTTTGTTTTTCAATCCTACAATTTATTGGCACGAACATCGGCGATAGAAAATGTCGAATTACCTTTATTGTACAACAGCACCTTTTCGGCAAATGAACGAAAAGAAAAAGCCATAAAAGCCCTCGAAGCAGTCAAACTTTCGGAACGAATTTATCATTTACCAAGTCAATTATCCGGAGGACAACAACAACGTGTTGCCATAGCAAGAGCACTTGTAAATGACCCCATAATGATTTTGGCCGATGAAGCCACAGGAAATTTAGATTCAAGAACATCCTACGAAATTATGATGTTGATACAAGATTTGAATACCAATCAAGGCAAAACAATTGTTTTTGTAACCCACGAACCAGATATTGCTGCCTTTAGCAAACGAACAATTACATTGAAAGATGGACGTATTTTGAAAGATACCCTCAATCAAAATGTGCTCAGCGCAAAAACAATTTTGGAAAATTTACCACCAATTAATGAACTTCCAAATTCGTAATTATGAAAATAGAAAATCTTTTTAGAATTGCTTGGAGAGCCATAAACCGCAACAGATTAAGAACATTTCTTACTATGCTGGGAATTATTATTGGTGTGGCAGCCGTGATTGCAATGTTAGCTATCGGAGAAGGCTCTAAACAAAGTATTCAAAGCCAGATTACAGCCATGGGAAGTAACTTGATTATGGTTAGAGCACAAAGTAATGCTCAAGGCGGCATGCGATTAGACAATACCACGGTTTTATCGCTCACGGAAAAAGATATTGAAGCCTTGAAAAAAAATCCTCAATTTATTAATGCCATTTCGCCATCTGTTTCCACAAAAGGACAAGCGATTAACGGTACATATAATTATTCAACTACATTACAGGGAGTAACTCCTGAATTTTTGAGCATTCGAAGTTGGACCTTACAAGATGGAATTCCGTTTTCAAATCAAGATGTAAAACGCGCTGCCAAAGTATGTTTGATTGGACAAACTGTAATCAATACCATTTTTCCTAATGAAAAAAATGTCATTGGAAAATTTTTCAGATTTAAAAAAATACCCTTCAAAATAATAGGAATTCTAGCCGTAAAAGGAACCAATACTTTTGGGCAAGACCAAGACGATGTAATCTTAACACCAATAACCACGGTACAACAGCGTATTTTATCCTCCACTTATTATCAAAATATTTTTGCCTCTGCCATTGATGAAAAATCAACTGAAAATGCTTCAGATGAAATTGAAAGAGTGCTTCGAACCAGTCATAAATTACAAAAAGGAACTGAAAACGATTTTACGGTAAGAACCCAAGCAGAGTTAATTAGTACTTTTAGTTCAACAAGTCAAATATTGACAATTTTACTTACTGTCATTGCGAGCATATCCCTCATTGTAGGCGGAATTGGTATAATGAATATTATGTACGTTTCCGTAACCGAACGAACCAAGGAAATTGGATTGCGAATGGCAATTGGCGCAAGAGGAAACGACATTCTAATTCAATTCCTGATAGAAGCTATTTTAATCAGTATTACTGGAGGAATTATTGGTGTTGTTTTAGGGATAACAATGACAAAACTAGTTACCTATTTTGCACACTGGCCCACATTAATAACGGAAACCTCGGTTTTACTTTCCTTTCTTGTTTGCTTTATTACCGGCGTATTTTTTGGTTACTATCCTGCACAAAAAGCATCTAGACTGGATCCAATAGAGGCTTTGAGGTATGAATAATTAAGAACTGTTTTAGGAAATTTCATTTTTTTTCTTCACTACTCTGCCTATTTCACAGAGGAAAAGTGAAATATAACAATCCTTTTTTTCAAAAATTATTTCTGAATTTCTTCTAAAGTCAAATTAGAAATCACTGATTTATTTTGGAGTAAAATATCGGTATCGCTAGCAAAATTGTCTTTCTTTTTGATTAATAACCAGGCATTTTTCTGCTTGATATTCATTCTTACCAAGGAAAATTCGCCCTTTAATTTTTTTCCGTTAAGGACAAAACCAAGATGATCCTTTTTCAAGCTTTCTTCTGCATTTTCATTGTCTAAAGCATAGGTTCCATTATCCCAAACGATAACAGTTCCTGCGCCATAATTTCCTTCTGGAATAATACCCTCAAAATTTTTGTAAGCGTACGGATGGTCTTCTACCAAAATGGCCAATCTTTTTTCTTCTGGATTCATAGACGGCCCTTTGGGGATTGCCCAACTTTTTAAAACGCCATCCATTTCTAGTCGAAAATCATAATGCAAATGAGATGCAGCGTGTTCTTGTACTACAAAAATAAATTTTTTTTCAGCTTTTTCTATCTCCCCTTTGGGTTCGGTGGTAGAAGTAAAATCGCGTTTTCTGTTGTATTTATTTAAATCCATGATCTTATAAGATTAGAATTAAATGCACAATAAATTTACGCTTTTAAAATTAGTTTTTCACAAGAAAACTTTAAAAAGTAAGCTTTCATCTTCTACGTTCGCCAAACCACCATTTAGGTTTGTACTGCATTTTTTTTAAACCAAACTTTTTAATAGAATATTTCTTAATATGCTCCACCAAATCATCTACAGAATCAGTCACAAAAAGCAACTCAAAATCTTCTGCGCTGATCGTTTCATGCTTAATCATCATTTCAATGTGTTTGCACAAATCCTTATGATATTCAGTGTCGAAAATCACCACCGGAAATCCAGCAATTGTTTTGGTTTGTATCAAAGTTAGCGATTCGAACAATTCGTCCAAAGTTCCCATTCCTCCTGGCATTACAATAAAAGCATAGGAATATTTCACGAGGATTACTTTCCTGACAAAAAAATAGGGAATATAAATCCATTTATGAAGATAGGGATTTGGTTTCTGTTCGATGGGAAGCAC
>CAILTC010000439.1 GCA_903837025.1 uncultured Bacteroidota bacterium
CATTATTTTTTTTGCCTCATCATCAGCAATATAAACAGGAATCCCAGCCTTCAAAAAAAGCTTGGCAATTGTAGTTTTTCCGCTTCCAATACCGCCTGTTAAACCAATTATCTTTGTCATATTTATTTTCTAAAAAACAACTCCGGAAAAGCTTTTTCAGGTTTTTGTTTTAAAATAATAACCTTTATAAAGGATTCCATAAAACCAATTCCGTAACCATAAAATTGCTTCCAAATCGCTTTCATAGACAAGTATCCAATTTTAAAACTTTTATTTTGAAAGCTTGAAACCAAAAACAATACGAAAAAGTACGCAAAATACAATTGAAGCAATCGATCGCGATTAAAAATCAATAATCCAAAAGCGACAACCAATCCGATTATAAACGCAGAGGGAAAGAAAAAAGTAAGTTTGTTGTATTGAGGATACCAACTATTTAATATAGGTCGGGCTTTCCCGAATTTATTCACCTGAATCGTGAATTTTTCCCAGTCAATTCTTCGTTTGTGATAAACGTAAGCATTCGAGAAAAGTCGGGTTTCAAAACCTAATTCCCATAATCGTATGGATAAATCAGGATCTTCTCCGGGATGAATATTTCCAAAACCATTCGAAGCTTCAAAAGCTTTTCGAGATAAACCCATATTAAAACTTCGGGGTTGAAATTTATTAATTTTCTCCGAACCACCTCTAATTCCGCCAGTTGTTAAGAAAGAAGTCATTGCAAAATTGATTGCTTTTTGAATGTCCGAAAAACTAGCTAATGCTTTGTCTGGACCTCCAAAACAATCTACATAATTTTCTTGTAGCGCATTGGTAACTTCGGTCAAATAGTTTTTTGGAATAATACAATCCGAATCAAAAATGATAAAATAATCCCCTTTTGCCTTTTCCATTCCATAATTCCTAGAATTCCCAGGCCCTGAATTATCTTTATAATAATAAGAAATAGTTAGTTTTTGATCGTATTTACGAACTACATCTTCACATTTTAATGAAGAACCATCTTCGACAATTACAATTTCAAAATCTTCCTTAAAATCGGATTGTGACAAACTTTCCAAAAGTTCATCCACTTCATCCGGGCGATTGTAAACGGGTATGATTAATGAAAATAGCATAATATAGAATTAAGGTCTAATGTTTTTTACTGGATATTTTTAACAAATATAATCTTTATCCATAAAAAAACCACCACGTTTTGCGTGATGGTTTTTGAAAATTATCTTTGTAAAATGGTATTTTATTATACTATACTTGGAACACCAATCATTTCGTCAGCATCCGCTTTATAATCTACTCCTTCGAATTCGAAACCAAAAAGATTTAGAAAATCATTTCTATACCCTTCTAAATCACCAATTTCAGGCAAAGTTTCGGTGGTAGCTTGCTTCCATAAAGTAGCTATTTTTTCTTGAACATCATCCCGCATTTCCCAATCATCTACTCTAATTCTTCCTTTTTCATCCGTAAGAATTGATTCCCCGGTGTACAGTCTATTTTGAAATAAACGTTGAATTTGCTCGATACAACCTTCGTGAATTCCTTCTTCTTTCATTATTTTATACAGCAACGAAATGTACAATGGAATAACAGGAATGGCTGAACTTGCTTGTGTTACCAATGCTTTATTAACGGAAACAAATGCTTTTCCGTCAATCGGTTTTAAACTATCCTTAATGGCAAAAG
>CAILTC010000440.1 GCA_903837025.1 uncultured Bacteroidota bacterium
GCGACAAAAAGGTCAATAGCATTATAGATTTTATCTTCTGGCGTAAGCGGATTTTGTCCGAAAGTATTCAGGCTTAAAATTAGAATAAAAAATAGCTGTATATATCTATGCTTCATTTTCTAAAATTTCCAAATCCCATATAACTGCATATAATTGAAATTTTCTTTAAAATTCACTACATATCTAGCCCCTAAACTTGGACCAATTCTTGCCGCACCAATTGTTAAATCAAATAACACTCCCGTTTTTATATTGGTAAAAGAATGGTCAACAGTTATAGAGTGTGTTTTGCTATTAAGTAGTGGTGTAGTATTATTTTGTCCTTCAAAAACATCAATAGTTGTGCTTTGAGTTGCTTTTTCAGTAGCATTTATATTGGCCTGTAAGCCAGTTCCAATACCGATATAGTTATTGATATTATAACGAAGTAGCAATGGAATTTCCCAATTTATGTTTTTATTTTGTGTCGAATTTGTTGTTCGTTGTAATTGTAATTTTCCTGTTGATTGTATAAATTGTTCTACAACTGATTTTGCGGTATCGTAGGAATTAAGGCTATTTACAAACTCCGCTTGCCAATAAAAACGGTAGGATTTAAAAGGTGAAATTGTCGCGCCAACAAAATAGCTTTTGGTATTTTCTAAATTTGGATATACATTATATCCCGCTTTTGCGCCAATAGATATTCCTGGAGAGAATCGGGTAGTGGCGTAATTTGTTATTATAGGTTCGTTTTTATCGAAAATAATCGCAGTTCTACTCCGTGTTTTTGTTTTATGAAAGTCTTTGTTGAATTTCATCGAATATTTTACAAATCCTTTAGTGCTGTCGATTTCTTTCACATTTTTTTGAGAGCTTCCAGATAAATAAATATTTTTGAAGGTAAAATGAATCTGATTTTGTTTGATAATGGTGTCTAAACAACTGCTTGTAATTGTTTGCCCTTTTGGACAAATAGGACATTTTGGATATTGGTCTTCAATTTGCAATGTTTTTTTGTCGAACATTTCAGGAATGTCAGTTTCTAGCCGAATCATTCTTGCAGGGCCTTCGCCATTGTTTTGGAAACGTGTTTTGAAGTTGACTCTTTTAAAACGCACCAATCTGTAATTCATAAAACTTCCGTTAGAGCCCATTTTATTTGGGTCGTGCGAAGTAACGATTTCCATTTCTAGATTTTTGACTTTATGGTTTTTATAACTTCGATTCGGAACATAAATACTTCGCATGGTAACTGTTGCGCTGGTGTCCTTAATCATTTCGGGAGTAGTTCTGAAAGTAAGGAATACATTGCGAGTTTCGCCTGGATTAGCATTGTCAAACTCTAAAATAGTTTTGTTTTTAAAGGTTTTATTTGCTTCGGATAAACTAGCGTCCAAGTTTTCTTCGGTGGTTGTTTTTTTATATTTTTTGGCTGAAGCCAACGCATTTTCAGAAGCCAAATACGAATCGGAGTTTTCTAGATCATTGGTCAATGCGACTAGGTTTTCCTTGACTTCCCGTTCGCCAGCGTAGGTTCTGAAATCGATCAATTCGAAATTGTTATTTTTGAATTGTTTTTCGTTGTAAAATAGGTATAATTTTCCGTCACTAGCGTAGTTTTCTAGGTTTTGATAACTCAAAATTACTTCCATATTTTGGTCCGGAATGGGGTCACAATTTTTTTGGATAACCAATCCGTTTTGGTCTTCAATAGAAGCAATATCCGTGTAAACTTCATTCGAAATTTCGTTTACAGCTATTTTTTTTGGTCGTGTTGCCGGAGGTTTTCCATTGTCATAATTATTGGTTACGGCAAGTCGGGCGGTATAAATTCCTTTGTTTTTATAGATGTGTTTGGGTTCGGCTTCTTTGCTGTAATGACCATCACCCATTTCCCATAAATAGGAATAACTGGGTTTTGGTGCGCCCGCAATAGGGATTAAAGGAGGCGTTTCAGGTTTGTAAATTATGAAATTTGCTTTTTGATTATAGGAAATAGTTGCTCTTCGTGTAACTGTATCTTTCAACTTTGTCTGTGAAAAAGTGAAGGAGGTTAACATGAATAAGAGGACAATCAGTGAATTTTTCATAATCTTTTGGGTTTGCTTCAAGTTTTAAAAATAGAAAAAAGTGGTGAGCAAATCACCACTTTTTCTAAAAAATATATTTTGTGTTATTGTATGGCATCAATCGCCGCTACTAATTGCGCTTCGGTTCCTACAGTTGTTTCGGACAAAGTAAATGTGTAAATATCACCTGCTGCTACTGTTACGGCTTTGATAGCATATCTCCAGTTGCCATTATCCTCGGTTACAAAAATAACGTGACAAGCTAAACCAATTGGAATTTGTCCGTAATGTTCGCTGAATTGTAGCGTTGTTGGGTTGTAAGTGTCTAATTTGGCTAGTGCATTTTGGCCTTCGCCATCGTAAGACAAGTAAATCGAACTATTGGTGTTATTATATCCTGTTGGAACACTTGCCAGAATAGTAGTTTTTGGTCTTGGGTCACTGTAAAAACGATCTACATTTGTCCATCCAAAGTTGCCAAAAGTTACACTATAACTGTTTTGGTTAAAACCAACATTTCCCTCTTTTTGTCCTCCTGTTCCTGCTACAGCTCCGGGTCTTACCCAAGCAAGATTATCTGCATCGGTTGTGTCGCCAGCCCAAAAAGTCATTGCAGTATCTATTGTTCCGGTTAAATTTACGGGTACTTGAAGTTGGATTCCTCCAGTAGTCG
Organism: uncultured Bacteroidota bacterium; assembly: GCA_903837025.1. Lineage (GTDB taxonomy): Bacteria > Bacteroidota > Bacteroidia > Flavobacteriales > Flavobacteriaceae > Flavobacterium. The sequence goes on from CAILTC010000440.1 coordinate 2,725, forward strand.
CTAAATCTACTCCGCCTTGAGAAGCTTTTATGAAAAATTCACCACCAGATTTTAGTAAATCATGATTGCCATTTGCCATAACTCCCATTGTAGGTTTGTTAGCAATAAGCATATTTCCTTTATCAAAAAGTTCTATGAAAGTAATGTCGATTGCTCCGGTTACTGGATTTCCGTTTTTGGTAAGTGTATTTCCGTTTAGTGTTATTGTTACTCCTTTTGCAGATGTAAGAGTTATAACTCCAGTCCCAGCAGTTGCAGTAAAGCTTTGGGTATTTTTTTTAACGCCATTTTCTTTAATTGCAAAAAAGGCTGCTGCTGTAGGAGGTGCTGAAGTTGTGTCAGTGTTTGTACAGCTTGCAAATACCAAAGTTGCTAAAGCTAAAAGTCCGATGTTTTTTAAATTTGATTTCATGTTTTCTAATGTTTAAAATTGTTTGTTTAGTGTTTTATATCGTTATATCAATTCGGGTTTGATAGTGTTACCCATTATTTTAATTTATTTTTGAATTTATTTTGTTTTTTCTCAAAAGAACGAATTCAACTCTATATCAATTCGAGTTTGATATTGTTACCCCTTTTTTTACTATTTTCGTTAAAAGTTATTTTTATGGCCAATACCCCTATTCATCCCGATCAAATCTATATTGACGGACTTGCTAATAATGATTCGGCGATTATTCAATCAATATATAAGAAGTTTGTTCCCAAAGTCGTTTCTTATATAAGGAATAATTCTGGCGATGAAGACCAGGCGCAAGATGTGATTCAGGAAATTATGATTTTACTTTTTAATCAGGCTAAAGCCAAAAAGCTACAGCTTACTTGCCCCTTTGACGCCTACTTTTTTTTACTATGCAAAAGAAAATGGCTCAACGAAATAAAAAAATCTTCGAATAAAGGGGTAACATTTGATGATGATTTACCATCTACTAATGAACCTACAGAGGAAATGGTAACAGAAACAGAAGTCTTCGACGAAAAGCAACAACTCTTTGATCTTATGTTTTTGAAACTTGGCGATAAATGTCAGGAAGTCTTGAAACTGAGCTTTACTATTAAATCGATGGAAGAAGTTGCCGAAAAACTCAACGTAACTTATGGGTATGTTCGCAAGAAAAAATCATTGTGCATTGGTCAATTAACCCAGTGGATTCAAGAAACAAATCGTTTTAAATCATTAAAAATTAACTAGTCATGAACGACGAACGCTACATATTATTCGATCAATATTTTCAAAACGAATTATCAGAAGAGGATAAAATAAAGTTCGAAAAACAATTGTCTGAAGATTCGGAATTGGCTTCGGCTTTCGAAATTTTCAAAGATTTGAACCTTCATTTAGATAATAAATTTGGGAATGCATCGGAACGAAATGATTTTAAGAAAAATTTAAAATCGATTTCTAAAGAACATTTTAAACCTAAAAAGTCAAAAGTCGTGGCTTTTAAACCTTGGCAATATGCCATCGCTGCTTCCGTAGCTGTTTTGGTCGGCTTGTTCTTTTTTCAAAATATAAATCCAAAATTCGAAGATTATAACCAACCCGAAAATGCTTATTTCACCGAAAGAGGTGAGGTAAACGATAATTTAAAAGTGGCTCAAGACGCCTTTAATTCAAAAAAATATAAAGCCGCCATCCCGTATTTTGAAACCCTTTTAAAAGAAAAAAAATCACCCGAAATTCAGTATTTCTATGCTATTTCTCTTCTTGAGGATGGTCAGTTTCAAAAAGCCGAAACTAATTTGGTAGCGTTGAAATCAAGCAATTCGGTTTATAAAAATAAAGCTACTTGGTATTTGGCACTTTCAAAACTGAAACAAAAAGAGTACAAATCCTGCAAGGAAATCCTAATGACTATTCCGGATGATTATGAGAATTACGATCAGGTGCAACAATTGTTGAATGAATTGGATTAAAAAAATATCAATAAATTTATCGAAATGACATTGTTGTTAAAAGGCTTAATTTCTTATCCAACCTTTACTTGCCTTAAATGGTTTGTCTTTTTGAGCAACATTGTATATTTGCTGCTTAAATAGAGCTTGCAATGATAATTACAGATACACATACCCATTTATACTCAAAGGATTTTGACGAAGATCGAAGCGAAATGATTCAGCGCGCTATTGACGCTGGTGTTTCACGATTTTTTATTCCTGCAATCGATTCTACTTTTACACAAGCTATGTACGATTTAGAGAAGGCTTATCCTTCAACTATTTTCTTGATGATGGGATTGCATCCAACGCATGTAAAGGACAATTATCTTGAAGAATTGCAGCATGTCGAGGAAGAATTATCCAAGAGAAATTTCTATGCCGTTGGCGAAATTGGCATTGATTTGTTTTGGGATAAAACGCATTTGCAAGAACAAAGAAAGGCGTTCCAAAGACAAATTCAATTGGCAAAACAATACAAATTGCCCATAGTGATTCATTGCCGGGATGCTTTTGATGAAGTTTTTGAAGTTTTAGAAGAAGAGAAATCTGCTGATTTATTTGGAATTTTTCACTGTTTTTCAGGAACTTATGAGCAAGCATTACAAGCCATTTCTTATGGGATGAAGCTCGGCATAGGTGGTGTTGTCACTTTCAAAAACGGGAAAATCGATCAATTTTTACATCAAATCGACTTGAAACATATTGTTCTCGAAACGGATTCTCCCTATTTGGCTCCAGTTCCCTTTCGCGGAAAACGAAACGAAAGTAGCTATTTAGTAAATGTTGCTGCAAAATTGGCTACTATTTATAATTTGTCTCTAGAAGAAATAGCAAGAATAACCACCGAAAATTCTAAAGCTATTTTTAGGATTTAGCTTGTAATTTAGCTATTTTTATAAAAATTTTGTTCATTTGTTATAATAAAAAAATACACCTTTATATGTCAAGATTTGACGCTATTCGCCCGTTTTATGACACCGAAGTAAATGATGCCATTCTTTCTTCAATTAATCATCCGATGATGAAAGCTTTGATGAATTTCTCTTTTCCAGAAATGGATGATGAAGTATGGAAGGAGCAATTAAGAAAAACACATTCTATACGTGATTTTCAATGCAATTTTATCTATAAATCGGTTCAAAAAGTACTTGAAAAAACTTCTGATGGATTGACAACTTCGGGTTTTGAAAAGTTAGAAAAACATACTTCCTATTTGTTTATCTCCAATCATCGTGATATCCTATTGGATACAACATTACTAAATGCTGGTTTATTTGAAAACGGATTAATCATGACTGCATCGGCAATTGGTGATAATTTAGTAAAAAAATCTTTTATAAAAGTATTAGCCAAACTAAACCGAAATTTTTTAGTTCAAAGAGGATTGACACCACGTGAAATGTTGCAAAGTTCCAAATTATTATCGGAATATATTGGGCAATTATTGTTGCATGAAAACCGTTCCGTTTGGATTGCGCAACGTGAAGGAAGAACTAAAGATGGGAATGACGCAACAAATCCAGGTGTGCTAAAAATGCTTGGGATGGGGTCAGATGAGCAAAATTTGATGGATTATTTCAAGAAAATAAAGATTGTTCCAGTTTCTATTTCTTATGAATATGACCCAACAGATGCTTTGAAAATGCCACAACTTTTGGCAGAAGCCAATCAAGAAACCTATATCAAAGAAAAAAATGAGGATTTCGTCAATTTGATGAGTGGCGTAATGGGTCAAAAAAAACGAATTCATATTCATATTGGTGATTTTCTTGATGAAAAATTAGATGCTATTAAAACCGAATATGATAATTCAAATAAGCAAATACAAGCTTTGGCACAAGTAATAGACGATTCTGTTTTGAGCAATTATAAGCTTTGGCCAACGAATTATATCGCATTCGATATTTTGAATAATACCAGTTCTCATTCCCATTTGTACACAGAAAATGAAAAATCACTTTTCGAACGCAGATTAGAAATGAGAATAGATCAAAATAATCCAGTGGCTTTACTAGGGTTTTTGGCCATGTACGCCAATCCTGTTGTCAATAAATTAAAATACGAAAATGCATTTTAAACCCAAAATACTTCTGATTTATACCGGCGGAACCATTGGTATGATTAAGGATTTTGAAACAGCTGCGCTTAAAGCTTTTAATTTTAGTGAATTATTACAAAGAATACCAGAATTACAACAATTAGATTGTTCTATTGAAACTATTTCTTTCGAAATACCTATTGATTCTTCCAATATGGATCCTGAAAAATGGATATTTATTGCAACAATAATCGAAGAGAATTATGCTTTTTTCGATGGATTTGTTGTTCTTCATGGTTCAGATACTATGTCGTATTCAGCATCAGCGCTTAGTTTTATGCTCGAAAATTTATCGAAACCCGTTATTTTTACAGGATCTCAGTTGCCTATTGGTGATCTAAGAACCGATGCCAAAGAAAATTTAATAACAGCGATACAAATAGCTTCTTTGCAGCATAAAGGAAAACCAGTACTAAGCGAAGTATGCCTTTATTTTGAATATAAATTATACAGAGGCAACAGATCTACAAAGATAAATGCGGAACATTTTAATGCGTTTTCCTCGCCTAATTATCCGATATTGGCCGAATCAGGGGTGCATTTAAAAACGTATCCCGAATTGTTTTTGCCAAAAACAAGAATCAAAAAACTAAGAATTCATAAGGACATAGATAATCATGTGGCAATAATAAAGCTGTTTCCTGGAATTAGCGAAACCGTTTTGGCTGCTATATTAGATATCCCACAACTTAAAGGAATTGTTATAGAAACTTTTGGTGCCGGAAATGCACCAACGGAAGATTGGTTTTTGGAATTGATAAAAACAGCTATAGAAAATGGTTTGCAAATTGTAAATGTTACCCAATGTTCGGGTGGAAGCGTAAGAATGGGCCAATATGAAACGAGTACTGCACTGAAAGAAATTGGTGTTATTTCTGGAAAAGACATCACCACCGAAGCCGCAATTACTAAATTAATGTACTTATTGGGTCAAAAAGTGCCCAATGCTATATTCAAAACGATTTTTGAAACTTCATTACGTGGTGAAATGTCATAAAATCGAAGTTAAATTTTATTAAGTCGAATATTTTCGTGTTATTTGCAATCTCAAAATAAAGAGAGGTGGCCGAGTGGCTGAAGGCGCACGCTTGGAAAGCGTGTATATGGCAACATATCGAGGGTTCGAATCCCTTTCTCTCTGCTTTTTAAAACCGTAATTACCTATAAAATAGGCTATTACGGTTTTTTAATTTATATTATTGTACGATTAATGTACGATAGGCTTTAAATTGGTTAAAAAACTCTTATTTTCTGAATAAATTTAGATAATTTTTTTGATATACCAAGAAAACTTCATTTGGTAATTGGTATTTAGTTCCTTTAGGAATTAATTTTGGTTTAAATACTATA
>CAILTC010000441.1 GCA_903837025.1 uncultured Bacteroidota bacterium
GAAAGAACTGCTGAAATCGACAATCCCAAAACGCCAATATATCCAGAAACTGCGGGTTTGATTTGCTGATTAAAAATTCCCAAAAGCAAGAATACTGCCAGCGGAATCAGCGGAATAAATAATATGTAAGTTAGGTTCATATTTATAGAATATTAATACTTCATAATTTCAGTGTCCTCTACTTCGACCGAGCTAATTTGTCGGTAAAGATTAATGATAATGGCGATAGCCAACGCTGTTTCGGCGGCAGCCACGGCAATAATAAAAATCGAAAAGAAAACACCCTGCAACACATTTGGATATAAATATTTGTTGATGACAACAAAGTTTACTGCCGAAGCATTCAATAGGAGTTCGATTGATATTAAAATCGAAATCAAGTTTTTTCGCGTGACAAACCCATAAATACCTATAAAAAACAGAATGGAGGTAAGGGTAAAAATTTCGTAGATGCTAATTCCGGCTATCATAATGTGTCGTCGTTTTTAGTTAGTTTATCGCCTTTTCCAATTATTATGGCGCCAATCATTGATGCTAATAAAAGGATACTTATTACTTCAAATGGTAAAACAAATCCGCCAGCGTCGTAGCTCAAAAGTCCCATTCCAATATCAGAAACCGAGGTCGTTTTATGGTTTTCGACCACCTTGAAATCATTCGAATAAATGGTGGCTAAGAAAACTCCAAGTCCAATAAGGCAAATTACAGCAGCGAGAATTTTTTTGGATAATTTAGCCATTTCCAGTTCCATTTCGATGTGGTGCACCAGCAAAACCGAGAAGATAACCAAGACAATAATTCCACCAGCATAAACGGTCAATTGAATAGCGCCCAAGAAATTATAATCAATCAAAAAGTAAATTCCAGCGATTCCCACCAGCACAAACAGTAAATAAATAACCGATCGAAGCATTTTGCGACTGCTTACAGCGGCAATTGCAAAAACAATCATTATCAATGCCAAGATATAAAATACAATTTTTTCCATAAGATTAATCTTCTACACCAGGCATTAATTTGGATCCCGGTTTGTTTAATACTCTAGTAAGGTATGTTCTGTCATAAACAGAATTTTCGTAATTTTGCGCCCATTTAATAGCATCCGTCGGACAAGCTTCAATACATAAACTACACATGGTACACATGCCAAGATGGTAAATATGTTGGTCTATCACTTTCTTCTTTTTGCCCGTTTCAGGATCCACTTTTCTATCCCAAATAATTTCGATACTTCCGTTGGGACAAGCCAATTCGCATTTTTGACAACCCGTGCAGCGGTGTTCATTATTTTCATCGTGCGGCATCACGACCTCGCCACGAAAGCGTTCGAACATTTTTAAAGTCGCTCTATTGTCGGGATATTGCTGCGTTATAGCGCCTTTTCGTGCGTGCAAAAAGTACTTTCCGGTGACGCTCATCCCTTTGAGGAGTGATTTTACTGCGTTATATATATCTGAAAAATAACCCATAATTTTAGAAATGAATAGTTAATTTAAACAATACGATCAATGCCATCAACATCAGGTTGAGCAAGTTCAACGGAAGCAAATATTTCCATTCTAATACCAGAAGTTGATCAATTCTCAATCTTGGAAACGTCCATCTGAACCACATCATTAGAAAAATGAGTACCAATGTTTTTGCCAAAAACCAAAATACACCCAATACAGGAATTGATTCTGTTATGCCAAATGGAGACAAATAACCTCCGAAAAACAGTGTTGTGGCGATGGCTGCGATGATAAACATATTGATGAATTCCGCCAAAAAGAAGTAGGCAAATTTCATTCCCGAGTATTCGGTGTGAAAACCGGCCCCTAGTTCTGATTCGGCTTCGACCAAGTCAAAAGGTGCTCTGTTGGTTTCGGCAGTTCCGGCGATCATATAGATGCAAAAGGCGATCATAGCAGGAATATGCCCTTGAAGGATTAACCAGCCGTGTTTTTGGACTTCGACAATTTCCGAAAGTTGTAACGTTCCTGTCATCAAAACCATTGTTAGCAATGATAATCCAACAGAAAGTTCGTAACTAATCGTTTGTACGCCACTTCGCATGGCACCAATCATAGCAAATTTGTTGTTGCTACTCCAACCAGCTAATAGTATTCCGATTACTCCAATAGAGGAAATCGCCACTAAAAAGAAAATACCGATATTGATGTCAAAGGCTTGAAATTCTTTCGAAAATGGAAAAAGAGACAATGCCATTAAGGCGGAAATGATGACAAAATAGGGAGCCAAATTGTATAAGAATTTATCGGCTTTTATTGTTCCGGTTAACTCTTTGGAAACCAATTTTATGGCATCGGCCAAAGTTTGCATTAATCCTTGATACCCTACTCGGTTGGGTCCAAGTCGTAATTGAAACCAAGCAGCAACTCTTCTTTCGAGCAAAACCAAGTATAAACCGGCAACTGCAAAAATAGCGAGATAGACCAAAGCGATCAATACCATTTGTACGATGCTTGCCGTTGTTGCTGGCATAAGGCTAAAAAGCCATTCGTGAATATTTTTTGTGATGTTCATACAATTAATTTTATCGGTCAATATCAGGAATTACAAGGTCTAATGTTGCCATTGACGCTACCAAATCCCCGATTTTTCCACCAACGGCGATATGATTTAATAAGGACAAGTTCGAAAATCCTGGCGATCGGAATTTGACACGGTATGGGTTTTTTGTCCCTGTGCTAATGATATAAACGCCCAATTCTCCTCTGGCAGTTTCTACTTTTTGGTAATATTCGCCTTCAGGTAATTTGATTACGACATTGGTCGTTACTTTAAAATCACCTTCCGGAATGTTGTCGATTAACTGTTCGATAATCGACATGGATTCCCACATTTCTTGAATTCGAACTTGGTAACGAGAAAAGGTATCTCCTTCGGTTTTTAGGATTTCATTAAAGGTGACTCTGTCATAAGCACTATACGGATGGTGTTTTCTCACATCGCAAGAATAGCCAGAACCGCGGCCAACAGGCCCAGAAGCGCCATAAGAAATAGCATCTTCTTTGGATAAAATCCCAACATTTTTCATCCTTTTTTGGAAAATGATGTTTCCGGTCAAAAGCGTGTCGTATTCCGGCAATTTTGTTTTAAAATGAGCAAGGAATTCTTTGGTACGATTCACAAAATTGGGATGAATGTCATACATTAATCCACCGGGAATATTGTAGTTCATCGTCAAACGAGCGCCGCAAGTTTCTTCGAAAATATCATTGATCATTTCACGATCTCTAAAACCGTAGAAATAGGTTGTCAAAGCGCCCACGTCCATGCCCATAACGCCCCACCATAATGTGTGAGAAGCAATACGTGTCAATTCGGCAATAATCGTCCGAATGACTTTTACCCGTTCTGGAACTTCTAGTTTGAGTGCTTTTTCAACGGTGAGGCAAACGGCTTCGTTGTTGATATGCGAGGACAAATAATCCATTCGGTCTGTTAAATGCACAATTTGTTGGTAGCTATCACGCTCGCACATTTTTTCGATCGAGCGATGAATGTATCCTAAATCGGGTTCTACTTTTTTGATTATTTCTCCATCTATGGTTAACAAAAGTCGCAAAACACCGTGCGTTGCTGGGTGTTGCGGTCCCATATTGATGAAATATTCTTCGGATTTAAAGTTGTTTTTTATGGTGGTTGTATCCATTTTTACTTATTTGAATGTCCGTATTGTGGACTGAAATTTTTAATATACTTTCAATTTTTTAAACCATTAAGAAAATTAATTTTTAATCTTAATGAACCTTAATTTCTTAATGGTTTAAAAGAAATTTCACTTATTTGATAATCATATTAATTTCGTCAACGTAATCTTTTCTAAGCGGAAAACCATCCCATTCTTCGGTTAAGAAGAGTCTTTTTAAATTGGGGTGATTATTGAATTTTATTCCGAAGAAATCAAAAACTTCACGTTCGTGAAATTCGGCGGTACGCCAAATATCGCAAACAGTGTCAAAAGTTGGGTTTTCTCTGTCGGCTGTTTTTACTTTTACAACAAGAATATGTCTATGAGTTGTCGATTCCAGATGATACACCACGCCCAATTCGGCTCCCCAATCTACGCCGCTTAGGCAAAACAAATAATCGAAACTCGTTTCTGTATTGCTTTTTAATTGGGACATTAATGAATGTAATTGTTCGGGTTGAACGGAAATATTTAAAAACTGAGATTTTTCTTCGGTGAATTCTAATTCGGGAATCCAGCTGCTTATTAAACTCTGTAATGCTTCGTTAGTCATAATTTCGGTATTAAAGTCCTTCATCAAACCCGTCGATAGGGAAAATTTTATTTTTCATGCTTTCGGTTCTAATCTTATCTTGAAGCATGAGCATTCCTTCTAACAAAGCTTCGGGACGAGGTGGACAACCAGGAACATATACATCTACTGGGATAACGTGATCAGCACCCTTTACAACCGAATACGAATTGTAAAAAAATGGACCTCCGGAAATAGCACAAGCTCCCATTGCAATTACATATTTTGGCTCTGCCATTTGATCATATAAACGACGTAAAACAGGTGCCATTTTATTGACAATAGTTCCTGCAATAATAATTAAATCGGCTTGTCTTGGTGAAGGTCTTGCTACTTCAAATCCAAATCTTGAATAATCATGTTTTGCAGCCCCAGTTTGCATCATTTCGATAGCGCAACAACTGGTTCCAAAATAGAGTGACCA
>CAILTC010000442.1 GCA_903837025.1 uncultured Bacteroidota bacterium
AATGCTCAATCCTTTAAAGTTCGTCCGGATTCTAATGTAGAAACATTATTAAAACAATTGCCTGGAGTTGAAGTCGATAATGATGGTAAAGTAACTGTAAATGGAAAGGCAGTTAGTCAGTTTTTGGTAAATGGGAAGCCTTTTTTCGACCGAGATGGTGCAATAGCCTTAAAAAATCTTCCGGCAGAAATCATTAAGAAAGTACAAGTTTCAGATTTAAAAACTAAAAAAGAAGAATTGTCTCGACAAGAAGCGAGTTCGGATGATTCCAGTATCAATTTTACAATTGACAGTAAAAAATACAAAGGTTTTTTTGGTAAATTTATGGGTGGTTTTGGTTCAGATGATCGTTATGACAGCAGTTTTGTAATGAATTATTTTAATGATAAACGAAAAATAAGTGTTCTCGCATCGTCCAATAATATCAATTCATCTGGCTTTTCTATGGATGAAGTTTTTGATAATATGGGTGGCGGAAGGAATAATAAGGGGAATAATAATGCCTCTGGAAATGCAAAAGGAATTACACGATCTAATTTGGCTGGACTTAATTATTCCGATGAATGGATCAAGAATTTTGATTCTAACGTAAGTTATTCATTCGCGAATACTATTACGGATAATGACAATAAATCAAAACAAATCAATTTATTGCCTACAGGTTCCTTTACAACTGATTCGGAGGCGAAAACAAGAGCTGAAAGTACGGTGAATAAAGTAAATTTAGAATTTGATTATAAAATAGATCCAACCACAAGAATTTCTTTTGTTCCCAAATTGAATCAAACGAATTCGAACAGTAATTCGGATTCTTCTAGCATTTCAAAAGATGAAAATGAGAAATCTTTAAACGAAACTAGTTCGAAATCATTCAAAGAAAACACATCAGCAAATTTTTCTAATACGATCAATTTTAATAAAGCATTTGAGAAGAGAACCCGTAATTTTAGCTTCGTTTTTAGCAATAATAATACGCAAAGTGATTCGGATGTTTTAAACCAGTCTAAGACTATTTTTTACCAAACAAATCAACCCAATGATGAGCGAAACCAAAAAAGCAAGAACGGAAATACCTATGATTCCTATTCGGCCGATATTGAATATACAGAGCCTATAACGGATTCTTTACGGGTTCGATTTGGAACTGATTTTGGATGGGAAAAAATAAAAAATGACTTGAAAACTTACGATTTTGACGGTACTTCTCAATCGTATTCTACTGTAAACGATTTATTATCCAATTTAACCTCTTCGTATCAAAATACAGTTAGCCCAAAAGTAGGGCTTACTTTCGAAAAAAATAAATTCACTTTTAATTTGAATTCGGGTACTTCAATTATTGAGTTTGATAATCATTCTTTTTACCTAAATAAAATAATGGATCTCAATAAAAAATATATTTTGCCACTGGGTAGAGCTCAGATTCGATATAAGTTTGAACGATCAAAAATGATTTCGTTAGTGTATGAATATTCAAATAGCCTTCCTTCATCGAGCCAATTATTAGCGGTTGAGAATTTGTCGAATCCTTTGAATACAATTATCGGGAATCCCAATTTGAATCCAATTGAAAAACAAAGTGTGAACTTTAATTTTAGAAATTTTGATTTCAGAACCCGTTCAGGCTATAGCTTGTATCTAAGAGGTGATTTTTATAATAGCCAAGTCGTGACCACGACAGTTTATGATGCCAGTAGAAAAAAGAATACTACGTATGAAAATGTAGCTGGAACTTATGCGACTTCTTTAGGATGGAACTGGAATCAATTCATAAAGAGTGATGCTCATGTATTGCGATACGGACTAAATTTAAACGGAACTTATGCCCTAGATAAAGGGTTTACAAATGCCGTTTTATATGATGCAAAATCATTGGGAATCACTCCCAAAATATATTTTGCATATGATTATGGGGAGTTGCTCACGATTGCACCTTCTTATAGTTTGACTTATAATGACTCCAGATATTCTAACTATTTAATTCAATCTAGCTCAAATGTAATTCATAGAATAAATATGCAAACTACCAGTTACTGGCCTGAAAATTGGGTTTTAGGAAATGATTTTGGGTATACTTATAATTCTAAAATTGGTGATGGTTTCAAGAAAGATTTTTATCTATGGAATGCGAGTTTGTCCTATACTTTTTTTAATAAAAGCATTGTTGCCAAAGTAAAAGTTTATGATGTGTTGAATCAGAATCAAGGGTATTCTAGAACAATTTCAGCCACAACAATTCGGGATGAAGAAAACACAGTTTTAAAAAGGTATACAATGTTTTCGCTAACCTATAAAATTCAAAATCTTTCGGGGATGAAAAAACCAGGAAGAAATGATTTTAAAGGAGACATGGGAAATAGAGGTATGGATTAATAAGCCGTATATTTTATAATTATTCCTGTAATTATCCTATTTTTATAAAAAAATAGAATTTATGCCATTTTCCGTAAGACCATTGTTTATTCTAGGTATTTTGCTTTGTTTTACTTTTTGTAATGCCCAAAAAGCAGTTTCTAATACCTCTTTAGAAAATTCATCAAAAGGCAATGATACCACTTTTGTGAATTTGAAAGACTACAGCAAAGACTTTGTTTATGATATGAAATACGCTACTTCGGATAATTTCTTGAAATCAAAAGTCTATGATTGTGCGGAATGTTTTTTACGTTTAAAAACTGTTAAAGCATTGATCGAAGCCAATAGTTCGTTTATGAAAATGGGCTATAAAATCAAAATTTTTGATTGTTACCGACCTTTAGATATTCAAAAAAGGATGTGGAAAATTGTTCCAAATCCTTCTTATGTCGCTGATCCAAGCAAAGGTTCTATACATAATCGAGGCGGAGCCGTTGATATTTCTTTGGTCGATTCGAACGGAAAAGAAATCGAAATGGGAACACCTTTCGACTTTTTTGGCATAGAAGCAAGCCACAATTATTCTAATCTTTCGAAAGAAATAAAAGAAAATAGAGAATTACTTAAAAATACAATGATCGATAAGGGTTTTAAATCCTTAGATTCAGAATGGTGGCATTATAATTTAAAATCGGCATTGAATGACAAAGTTTCTAATACCAAATGGAAATGTAATTGATTATTGAACACATCTTAAGTTATTGATAAAATAGTTTTCGGGTTGATATACCTCATTATTTAACTCTGATTTGAATTCTTTTTTCATGACATAATCGTCAATATCTGTCAAATATTTGATACGCATCAAATTTACTGGCGAACTTTTCAAATCTTCGATAGAACCTTTTACAAACATAAAAGTACCCGTTAGGATTCTATTGTCAAATCCCTTGTCGTCACGAATCATTGTCCCGCAATTTTCTTGGTCAATATGAAGAAGTGTTATTATTTTACCATTATTTAACTGCAAAAACAATTTAGATTCTTTATCAAAACAATCCGCTTTTAAGAACGCTTTACTTTTTTGAATAAGTTGCAAATTCAATGTTGGCAAGCCATCAGTAAGGGCTAAAGTAAAAAAAATGTAATTTGTATTTCCTGCAAAATTTTTCTCATAAATCATATATTCCTTGGTCGATTTATAGGTCCCAATCGAATCGGTAACATTTACGCTAAATTCACAAGGTTTTTGTGCAAATAAATGGCTGCTTATCAAGAAAAAAAATAGGAGTACTGCTTGTTTCATCGGTTTGTATTTATTGTTTTTTATTGGAAGATAGAACGCCTATACCATTTTCCTGTGTATCAATGAAGATTGATATGGGCGTTTCATTTTTATTTTATTTTGGTGCAAATTAAGACAATTTTATTATCATTTTCATCAGTTGTGAAAAAACAATATTGATTCCCACCTTCTTTAATTTTCCATTTTTTTCGAATGCTTTCAACCGAGTCTGGAAAATTTCGTGTGGTAATATTAGCTTTCTTGTTTTCTAAAAATTTTTTCATCTC
>CAILTC010000443.1 GCA_903837025.1 uncultured Bacteroidota bacterium
GAAATGTTTTTTCGTTGTGATTCTTTAAAACACATCTATCTGAACCAAGTACCTCAAATAAATCAACATTTAATTCTTTTCGTGTGTATATTTCCATTTGCTTATTCTTTTATTTGACATGTTTGCAACACCTTTACTGCGTCAATGTTACTTCTTTATTCCGTTTTTAAAACCTGAAATTTGCTTATACAATTTAATTGGAATAAAAATTATTTATTTAAATTTTAGTTGATTTTTTTATAATAATTGAAAGTTTTTCAATCAAAACCCTAACTCGTGAAAAACAAAATAACCAATTATTTTCTCTAGAAAATCACTCTCAAAAGGCGATTCAGCAAGTATTTTTCTATATTCCTTTGTCATATGTTTTGGGGTTTCTGGATGTATCACATTACTTATTAAACCCTCGTCATTAAAAATAAAAAAATCCTGATTACCGCTTTCAAACCAATCAAAAATTATGAGTTTACAAGGAGATAATTTTCCCGAAGGTAATATTGTATTATAAAAGTGGACCTCCCCTATTTTAGGTACTGCACTCTTGCGAAGTAAGCTGTGCCCAGAAGAAACTGCAAAAAGAATTTTTGTTTTATTTTCCATATTATTTATATTTTACTCAATGAATCATATACCTTCTGCATTCCATCAACCGCTTTTTCCGAAAGATAACTGATATGACGGTCTTCGTCAATATCCATTAAATACGCTTGTGGGTCAATTATAATCATTTGGCTAGCAAATGGCACATAGTGAGGTAATGAATTAGCCGGATACACGTTTAAGGAGGTTCCCACAACCACACAAACGGCACAACTAGCTGCTTCTTTAATCGATTGATCCAAAATATCATTATCTAATCCCTCACCAAACCACACAATATGAGGACGCAATTGGCTTTGTTGTTCACACAAATCGCCCAAAACGATGTCTTCTTCCCTATCGTAAATAAATTTAGCGTTGGCAGTTGAACGTGCTTTCATTAATTCCCCATGCAAGTGAACAACATTTGTAGAACCTGCTCGTTCATGTAAATTATCTACATTTTGGGTAACCACCACCACTTGGTATTGCTCTTCTAATTTTGCAATTAATTCATGAGCTAAATTTGGATTTGCTTCTTTGCATTGCTTTCTGCGTTGGTTGTAAAAATCTAATACTAAAGATGGGTTATTAGTCCAAGCTTCTGGTGTGCACACCTCTTCTATTTTGAAATTATTCCAAAGGCCATCTTTGGAATCTCTAAAAGTTTGCAATCCACTTTCGGCTGATATTCCAGCTCCAGTAAAAAAGAATATTTTTGGTTTTTTCATTCTATTATTTTTTTAAAAATCAATTTATGCTATTTGCTACATCCATTCAATATCTATATCTCTTAAGTTTACATCAGGGAAGCCAAATTGGCTTATTAATTCTTCTTGAGTGTAGTTAATTCCAGTAGGATTGATACAAAAATGCAATACGTGCTCTATATTTTTTAAATTTTCTTTCAAATGACTATTCGGTATTTCTATCAATTTGATAAAAGACCTAAATTCTTCGTTAGCTGCATAAATACCATCAAACACACCTAATAAAGGTTCGGCATTTAAGCGGTATTGCATAAAAGTTCTAAAGATACTTTGTATGTCTAATGGATCTAAGGCATCCTTCATGGAGCGTGCATAAGTTTTAGCATCAAGTTGGTCAATAATAGATTCCTTAAACTCTTTCCATTTGACGAATTGTGTTTTTGAAATAAAGAAACCATATTTGAAATCAGAATAACCACAAGTGATGTTCAATGCTTTCATAACAGCAGTAATCATTTGAAGGCGAGTATGACGAGGGGGATTATTTTCGAATTTTTCAAAAGACCATGTCTCTATTTTAGAGTCGTAGGTGTATAAATCTAAAAATAAGTCTAAAAGTTGTTTTTCCATAATCATATCATTTTATATCCAGTTTATGTCTATTTGAGAAAGGCCATCATCAGAATAATTGAATTTTTGTTTGTTTATTTTTAATTTGGAATTATCCCTTTTGCAAGTTCAATAAATCTACAAAAAGGATTTGCTAATTTAATTTGTTCTGGTGATTTGCAATCAGGTTCAAAAATAGAAGCATTTGAAACCATAATAAAAATACCTCTTGCTCTAGATACTGC
>CAILTC010000444.1 GCA_903837025.1 uncultured Bacteroidota bacterium
AAATTGGACTTGTGTTGCGCTCTGATTCACAAGCCAAAAGTCCTTTTTCTGGATGAACCTACCACAGGAGTAGATCCCGTTTCTCGGAAGGAATTTTGGGAAATGCTCAAGCGATTGCAACAAAAAGGAATCACCATTTTGGTTTCTACGCCATATATGGATGAGGCTGCGCTCTGTGATCGAATTGCCTTAATCCAAAAAGGAAGCATCTTGAGAATTGACAAACCAGCAACTATTATTAAGGATTATCCTAAAATAATTTATGATGTTAAAGCGAAGAACATGCACCAATTGATTCTGGACTTGAAAAATTATCCAAGTCAATACAGTGTTTTTGCCTTTGGCGAATACATTCATTATATTGATAAAAATTCAGCTTTCAATCCAAAGGATTTGGTAGAATATTTAACCAATAAAAACCATCAAGAAATAATTGTACAACAAGCAAACCCAACAATTGAGGATGTATTTATGGACTTATAACTTTTATTTGAATTTTGTCATTCTGACGATAGGAAGAATCTCATAGCGAGAGCAACATATGTGATTCTTCCTATCGTCAGAATGACAAATAATAAGAATATATCGGTGATAACCTGAGTAATCTGTGTTAAAAAAAATGAAATAGCTTCACAAGCTCGCAATGACAAAATGAACAAAGAAAAAATCATACAAGTACAAAATCTAACCAAGCAATTTGGCAGCTTTACGGCTGTGAAATCAATTTCGTTTGATGTCTATAAAGGAGAGATTTTTGGTTTTCTGGGCGCTAATGGTGCTGGGAAAACGACGGCAATGAAAATGCTTATTGGGATTTCAAAACCCACTTCTGGCGAAGCGCTTGTGGCAGGATTTGATGTAAAAACCAATGCCGAAATGGTCAAAAGAAGCATTGGTTATATGAGCCAAAAATTCTCGATGTATGATGATTTGACTATCAAAGAAAATATCACTTTTTTTGGTGGAATTTACGGTTTAAGCAGGATCCAAATCAAAGAAAAAACTGAAAAATTAGTCAAAGAATTAGGACTCGAAGACGCAATTGACAAATTAGTTAGTGCATTACCATTGGGTTGGAAACAGAAATTGTCTTTTTCGGTTGCCTTATTGCACGAGCCAAAAATCGTGTTTCTCGACGAACCCACCGGCGGAGTTGACCCCATAACCCGACGACAA
The DNA here is from genome assembly GCA_903837025.1 of uncultured Bacteroidota bacterium. Classification (GTDB taxonomy): domain Bacteria; phylum Bacteroidota; class Bacteroidia; order Flavobacteriales; family Flavobacteriaceae; genus Flavobacterium. The sequence goes on from CAILTC010000444.1 coordinate 1,177, forward strand.
TTTTGGGAAATGATTTACGCCGAAGCCAACAAAGGAACGACCATTTTTGTGACGACACATTATATGGACGAAGCCGAATATTGCGACCGCGTTTCTATCATGGTCGAAGGAGTTATCGAAGCACTAGATTCGCCTAAAAACCTCAAAAGCAAGTACAATGTAGCATCCATGAATGACGTTTTTTTGAAATTAGCTAGAAATGTAGAATAGTAATAAGCCACTAGCCATAAGTCACTAGTTTCTCAACTAATGGCTTATGCCTAATGTCTAATGCCTTGTTAAATATGAAAAGATTCATCGGTTTTGTAACAAAAGAATTCTATCACATTTTTCGTGATAAACGAACGATGTTCATCCTTTTTGGGATGCCAATTGCTCAAATTATGTTGTTTGGTTTCGCTATTACCAACGAAATCAACAACGTCAATATTGCTATTTTGGATAAATCCAAAGACAACGAAACCCAAAAAATAATTAGTAAAATTGGAGCTTCCAGCTATTTTAATATCAATGAAGAAATCACGAACGAAAACCAAATAGAAAGCGTTTTCAAGAAAGGGAAAGTCAAAGCTGTTTTGGTATTCGAAAAGGATTTTATCAAAAATATGCAAACCTTAAAACAAGCCAAAGTCCAAGTGATTACTGACGC
>CAILTC010000445.1 GCA_903837025.1 uncultured Bacteroidota bacterium
CACTCTTTCCCTACACGACGCTCTTCCGATCTGCCATTATAAAAATTATTTTAGACAGAATAGAAGCTGTTGAAGCTTGGGGTTATTTAATGGGAGATCATTTACCGAAGTCTTTTATAAGTAAAACTAAAAAATCTATTTTCAATGATACTTAAATAGTTACAAAATATAAACTATAAGTTAACTCAATTAATTATAATTCACTTTTAGTATTATAGACTTACAAACCATAACAATTTGTCAAATGTTTAGTATCTTTATTCAACAAAAATAAACCCTCAAAAATGAAAAATAAAAAAATTTATCTAATGATAATCCTTTTATCATTATGCAGTGTTCCAAGCGTGAATGCTACCGAAAAAAAATTGGCAACAGCCTCGGATAATACCAAAGAAATTCCAATTGAAGTAAAAACCATGCTAAATCGTTTAGACGAGATAAAAGCAATGGACAAATCAACACTAAATTCAACTGAAAAAAAGGCACTCCGCAAAGAGGTTCGAGCCATAAATACAAATTTAAAATCAACTGGACACGGAGTATATTTATCTATTGGCGCTATCATTATCATCATCCTTTTATTAATCCTATTATTGTAAGCTTAGCTAAATAAATATTAAAATTATTAGGTTGGCACAGTTATTGGCTTGATAAGAAAATGTAATAAACAGTAAACAATTATTAATTTAAATATTAAAAAAAATGAAAACATTAAAATTAATTGCCCTAGGAATAATTCTTTTTGCGTCTAGTTTAACACAAGCGCAGGTTTCGATTAATATGCATATTGGAACACCTCCATCATGGGGACCAAGTGGATATTCGAACGTAGAATATTATTATTTACCTGATGTACAAGCCTATTATGACATTAGAGCAGCACAATTTATATATCTAAACGGTGGTGTATGGATTCGTTCTAGAAATTTGCCGGGTAAATATAGAAATTACGATTTATATAATGGATACAAAGTTGTTCTAACCGATTATCACGGCGCTAGACCTTATACTTATTTTAAAAATCATAGAACAAAATATTACAGAGGATATAAAGGAAGTCCACAAAACATGATTGGAAATAGAGACTACAATCGTGGAAGAGATTACAACGATCACGGAAATAATGGTAATCGCGGAAATGATCATAAAGATCATTGGAACAATGGCAACCGTGGAAATGATAACAACGATCATGGAAATAATGGCAACCATGGAAATGATAACAACGATCATAGAAATAATGACAACCGAGGAAATGATAATAAAAACCATGGAAACAATGGTAACCAAGGAAAAGATAACAAAGACCATGGTAATAATGACAATAATGGAAAAGATAATAGAGGTCAAGGAAATGACAAACATTAATTTTTTGATTACATTTGATAAAAAGAGATCCAGTTTTGGGTCTCTTTTTTTACAATGAAATAAATTAATTTTTTAAATGCTTCAAAAACAAAAAAAAATATTATTTTTCTTATTATTTATTTGCTTTCAATTATCTTTTTCACAGGAAAATAAACCTAAAAAAGATAGTTCTGAGGTGTATAAAAATATCCAAACCTATTCAAAAAAGAATAAGGTGACTCAATTTTTACATAAATTGATTTTTCAACCTATAAACCCCAAAAAAAAGAAGAAAGAAAAAAAAGAAGTTCAAAAAAACTATGCGGAATTTGAAGGTAAAATCATCCGAAATATCAATATTATGACTCTTGATCCTTTTGGTTATTCTGAGATTGATTCTACAAAAAGGCCCATAAGCTGGCTCGAAAAGAATGGTGATATCTTACATCGGAAAACCAGAAAATTAGCCATTAAAAACTTACTGTTAATTAGAAAAAATAAACCTTTAGATTCCTTACTATTAAAAGAATCCATTCGATTAATAAGAGCCCAAAGTTATATCGGAAGAGTTGCAATCAACACCAAACTAATCGCTAAGAATGCAGATTCAGTAGATGTTTCTATTCGAGTTTTAGACAATTGGAGCATTATTCCCAATGGAGCACTATCAAACTCAAGTAGTAATCTTGATCTACGAGATCAAAATTTTATGGGTACAGGACACACATTAGATACCGAATACAAAAATAGATTTAGCGACGGAAAAAAGGCTTATAATTTGGGATATACAATCCCGAATATTAGAAATACATTCATTCAAACTACCCTAAATTATCAAATTGATTTAGATAATTATTATACTAAAAGTATCAATATTGACCGCCCCTTTTATTCACCATTTGCAAAATGGGCTGGTGGAATTTATTTAGATCAAAAATTTAGAACAGATACTCTTCAAGATGCCAATAAGGTATATGCCAAACAAAATTTTAAATACAATTCACATGATTTTTGGTTGGGTCATTCTTTTAGCGTTTTTAAAGGACGGACTGAAAATGAACGAACAACAAACTTAATACTATCAGGTCGGTTTTTGAATTTGAAATATCTCGAAAGTCCTACAATAGCCTACGATCCTAATGCTTTTTATTCCTCTGAAAATCTATTCCTAACTGGAATTGGTCTTTCAATGCGAAAATTCGTCGAAGATAAATATATTTTTAAAAATGGAGTTCCAGAAGATATTCCCATCGGAAAAATATACGGAATAACAGGCGGATACCGATACAAAAATAATGTTGGGGGTTATTATCTAGGTAGCCGATTCTCTTTTGGAAATTATTTTAAATTCGGTTTTTTAAGTCTCAATTTCGAAATGGGAACTTTCTTTGATAAATCAATTACAAAACAAACTGCCTTTTCTTTTCAAGCGGATTATTTTACCAATTTACTTGATATTGGAAATTGGAAAATAAGGCAATTCGTCAAACCACAGTTAATAATAGGAGTAAATAGGCAGGATGTAATTGGTGACCAACTCACCATCAATGGTGATTATGGAATTCGAGGTTTTAACAGCGCTGTTTATGGTACTCAAAAAATGATATTGACTTTTCAAACTCAAGCGTATTCAACTTGGAATCTTTATGGTTTCCGACTCAATCCTTATTTTAATTACACGATTGCAATGCTCGGAAATTCAACAAGCGGATTAAGTAATAGTAAAGCCTACTCGAAAATAGGTATTGGATTTATGATCCATAATGACTTTTTAGTTTTTAGAACTTTCCAGATTTCGCTTGCTTATTACCCTCGTATTCCGGGGAATGGCGATAATATTTTTAAAACAAACTCATTTGAAAATACTGATTTTGGATTTCAAGATTTTGGATTAGATAAACCTAGAACCGTCATTTTTAAATAAAAAAATAGGATTTTCAAATCAAATAAAACTTCAATTAATATTCCTTTTTAACGCTTGTGAATTTTGTGGCACAGTTATTGAAAATCACTAAACAACAAAGAAATTTTCGAAAAAAAATAACTAAAATCCATACATCATGAAAAATTTAAAATTCACATTAGCAGCCTTTATCGTTCTATTCACTTTACAAGCAAATGCTCAATTTTCAGTAAATTTGAGTCTTGGATCAAGAGCACAATATCACAATCATTATAGAAACAATGATCACGAATATTACAGAAACTATAATGAAAATCGAGATTGTCCTGTGGCGGTAGTTTATAGAGAAAATTCTCCTTACGAATATGTAAACACCGAAAGACCCGTTTACTATGGCAATAATAATCGCTATTACAGACAAGAATACAGTCGTGATAGAAATGAAAGACAAAATGATTATAGAGTAATTTCAAATCAAAATAGATACAACGATGACAACCGTAACTATTATAGAAACGAAAGAAATTATGGAAATGACCACAATAACGGACATGAAAATCATAGAGACCGTGATTAAATAGCATTGGATGATATAAAAACTAAAACAGGAAATATAATGTTTCCTGTTTTTTTTTGAACCATTTTCTTCTTTATTTAGGTATTATTTCGATGCTTTTTTAAAAACTATTTTGATATTTAGTACATTTGAAATTCTTGTAAAATAATCTACATGCAAAAGTTTAAAATTCTATTCGGCTTAGTACTATTTTTGGGTTTTGCTAATGCACAACAACCTCAAAAACCAAATTCGGCTGTCATTTACAACCAAATTCAGAAACTTAATTTTCTAGGATCTGTTCTTTATATTGCTGCTCATCCTGATGACGAAAATACCCGATTAATAGCTTATTTATCAAATGAAACCAAAGCGCGAACTGGCTATTTATCGATAACACGTGGCGATGGAGGGCAGAATTTGATTGGCTCCCAATTACGAGAATTATTAGGTGTATTAAGAACGCAAGAATTGCTCGAAGCCAGAAAAATTGATGGTGGCGAGCAGTTTTTTACACGTGCCAATGATTTTGGTTTTTCTAAAAATCCAGAAGAAACTTTGAAAATTTGGGATAAGGAAAAAGTACTTTCAGATGTTATTTGGACGATTAGAAAATTTCAACCCGATGTAATTATCAATCGTTTTGACCATAGAACCTCAGGAAACACGCACGGTCATCATTCGGCATCGGCACAATTAAGTTTCGAAAGCTTTAATTTGGCAAACGATCCAAAAATATTTCCCGAACAATTAAAATTAGTGGAAACTTGGCAGCCCAAACGTCAGTTTTTCAATCCTTCTTGGTGGTTTTATGGAAGCCAGAAAAAGTTTGACGAAGCCGATAAATCGAATTTTATTTCGATACAAACAGGTGTTTATTATCCCACAATTGGAAAATCGAATCAGGAAATTGCGGCTTTGAGCCGAAGTAGGCATCAATCCCAAGGTTTCGGAAGCACTGGCGTTCGCGGAGAAGAAATCGAATATTTAGAACTAATCCATGGCGAAGCACCCAAAGACAAATCATCTCTATTTGACGGAATTGATACTTCTTGGAACCGTGTAAAAGGCGGAAAACCCATCGGAGAATTGATAGCAAAAATAGCCTCAAAATTCGATTTCAGAAATCCTTCGGCAAGTATTCCCGATTTGGCGAAAGCCTATTCAATGATTCAAGCATTAGACGAAAAACATTGGAAACCCATAAAATCCGAAGAAATCAAAAAAACGATAGCCGATTGTGCCGGATTGTACCTTGAAGCAGTTGCCGGAAACCAAGAAGCCACGCCAGGAAGCACAATAAAATTAAAACTAGAAGCTATCAATAGAAGTACAATTCCGATGCAATTATTGAGTTTTACTACCTTCCCCGATCAAAAAAATAAAATAGAAAATAGCACTTTGAAAAATAATGTTTTACAAAACATCGCAATCGATTTGCCATTGCCCGAAACCGTAGAATATACCCAACCCTATTGGCTTAAAGAAAAAGGAACGGAAGGAATGTACACCGTTTCGGATCAAAAAAACATTGGAATTCCTGAAAGTCAAAGAGCTATAAAAGTAGTTTTTAATGTAGCAATCAACGGAATCGAAATTCCTTTTGAGCGTACCGTCGCGTATAAATACAATGACAATGTGAAGGGCGAAATGTACACAAATTTAGATATCGTTCCCGAAATTACAACCAGTATTTTAGACAAAGTCATGCTTTTTAAGGATACCAAAAATAAATCCGTTGGCGTAAAAATAAAAGCGGGAAAAGATTTCGTTAAAGGGGATTTACAACTCCAATTACCCAAAAATTGGATTGTTTCGCCAAAATCGATTCCGTTTAATTTAGATAAAAAGGGAACCGAACAAACGGTGTATTTTGAGGTTACTCCGCCCAATTTCCCCGAAGAAGCCATTGCCCGAAGTATTGCTATTGTTGACAATAAGCGATATGACAAAGACCAAATCATCATTGATTACAATCATATTAGCCAACAACAAGTGCTGAAACCTGCCGAATCGAAATGTATTCGTTTTGATTTGCAAACCAATGGTGAAAAAATTGGTTATATTATGGGAGTTGGTGATGAAGTGCCAAATGGTTTGAGTCAAATGGGCTATAAAGTGATCCTGCTAAATCCAGAAGAAATTACACCGGAAAAGATCGAAAACCTTGATGTTGTTATGACCGGAATACGAGCTTATAATGTGGTGAAAGCATTGGCAAACAAACAAAACATTCTTTTTGATTTTGTAAAAAGTGGAAAAACAATGCTTGTGCAATACAATATGCCTGGGGATTTTGTAACGCCGAATATAGCTCCATTTCCCATGAAAATTTCGGGCGATAGAGTTTCTGAAGAAAATGCCGAAGTTCGATTTTTGGCTCCAAATCACCCTGTTATGAATTTTCCCAATCCAATCACTTCAAAGGATTTTCAAGGTTGGAAACAAGAACAGGGATTGTATTATCCGAATGAGTTTGACAAAGCCTTCACGCCTATTTTATCGTCAAATGACAAAGGCGAAACACCAAAAAATGGTGCTTTGCTAGTTGCTCCTTACGGAAAAGGGTATTATATTTATACCGGATTGAGCTTTTTTAGGGAATTGCCAGAAGGTGTTGCAGGTGCTTATAAATTATTGGCCAATATGATTTCGTTGAAAAATCCTGCAACAATTCCTGCTCAAAAAATGAAGCCCTAAAATTAAAAATAGTGCCGCAAAGGCACAAGGAAAAAAAAGTTACCCACGGTTGAAACCGTGGGCTATGTGGTTAAAAGCGATGTATTGAAACCATCGGCGATGCGGTTGAAACAGATATTGGAACTCAAAAATAACATCTTTAATTTTAAATTTGTGGCTTCGTTGCTAAAAAAATATGGAAACAAAAAAAGTTATAATCTGGAAAAAAAGTTATACATGGGTACTACTGATGAACGCCATTTATATTTTGATTTTTTATCTAATCATGAAATTATATTCCTAAGCTATGCAACTAATCGATTGGATGGTACTTATCGTAACCTTATTGTTTATCGTCATTTATGGCGTATGGAAAACTCGTGGAAGCAAGAATGTAGAAGATTATATTCTTGGTAACAACGAGACGCCATGGCATACTGTAGGGCTTTCGGTTATGGCAACACAAGCTAGTGCCATTACTTTTCTTTCGACACCGGGACAAGCCTATCATGATGGGATGGGTTTTTTGCAATTCTATTTTGGTTTACCCATTGCTATGGTTGTTATATGTGTAACATTTATCCCAATTTACCATAAATACAAAGTTTTTACAGCTTATGAATATCTTGAAAAAAGATTTGACTTAAAAACACGTTCACTTGCGGCCATCCTTTTCTTGGTTCAAAGAGGTTTGGGGACTGGACTTACCATTTATGCACCAGCAATAATATTATCGGCATTATTAGGTTGGAATTTGACCGTCATGAATATAATTATAGGTGTATTAGTGATTATCTATACTTTTTCGGGCGGAACAAAAGCCGTAAATGTCACCCAGAAACAGCAAATGTTTGTGATTATGCTGGGAATGATTATTACTTTTTTCCTGATTTTGCACTATTTACCTAATGATATGACCTTTAGCAGTGCATTGCATATTGCTGGTGCTAATGACAAAATGAATATCGTAAATTTTTCGTTTGATCCCGAAGAGAAATATACGATTTGGAGCGGAATTACAGGAGGTTTTTTCTTGGCACTCGCCTATTTTGGAACCGATCAATCCCAAGTGGGGCGCTATTTATCTGGGAAATCGGTTCGAGAAAGCCAGATGGGATTAATAATGAATGGGCTTTTGAAAGTGCCCATGCAATTCTTTATATTATTGACAGGAGTTATGGTTTTTGTGTTTTTTCAATTCAATCCCGTTCCTTTAAATTTTAATCCAAATAACAAAATAATTGTCGAAAAATCTGTTTATAAAAAGGAATACAATGTTTTAGAAAAAAAACTAGAAGCTCTTTCGGAAGACAAAAAAGTGATTAACCTCCTATATATAGATCAACTTAATCAGGATTATGATAATCCTATTCTCCGAAAAGAATTGGTTGGTTTATCTAGTAAAGAAAAGGATTTAAGGGACAGTGCCAAAGAAATAATCCTGAAAGCTGATAGTAATAGTGAAACCAACGACAAAGATTATGTGTTTTTTCATTTTATCCTCAACTATTTGCCACAAGGACTCATAGGTTTATTGCTTGCTGTAATAATTTCTGCAGCAATGTCCTCAACAGCTTCTGGGCTTAATGCCCTAGCATCGACAACGGCTATTGATATATACAAACGGAACTTAAAAGAAGAGAAATCCGAAAAACATTATGTAAATGTCACCAAATTTTTCACGCTGTTTTGGGGAATTGTCGCCATCCTTTTTGCAAGTATTGGAACATTATTTGAAAATTTAATTCAACTAGTAAATATTGTGGGTTCTATCTTTTACGGAACCGTTTTGGGAATTTTCTTGGTTGGTTTCTATATTAAATACGTACAGGCAAAAGCTATTTTTTATAGTGCAGTAATTAGCCAAATTACCATTTTCATCATTTATTATTTTACCATCTTTATATTCGAAAGCGGCAAAGAAAAACTGGGCTATCTATGGCTCAATTTTATTGGAGCGATGTTAACAATTGTTTTGTCTATTCTTTTGCAAG
>CAILTC010000446.1 GCA_903837025.1 uncultured Bacteroidota bacterium
CGATCGCACGGATATACAAATTCTCCTCGTAGCAGATAGCACAGAATTGCATTCTGTGCACATTCCAATTGGAAATTAAAACAAATCTAACAAAATACTTTTAAAAAATCCGAATCAAAATTATTTCTTAGATTCGGATTTTTTTTATTTGATAAACTTCGAAATTCCGGTTTTAAGCCAACTTTCATATTCATCTACGCTGGTATAACTTATTGTTGGCGTAGTTTCATTGAGACTATTTCCGTTTAAATCGGTCAAAACATACAAAGGTTGCGTATTAGTTTTATATTTCGAAATCATAAAATCAGTCCACTTATCCCCTACCGTTATAATTTCTGAACCTGTGCTTTTCGAAGTAAATTGCTCTGCTTTTGGCAAATCTCGTTTGTCATCTACGTATAAAGAAATCAAAACAATTTGATTATTGAGAATAGGCATGATTTTTTTATCAGACCAAACATTGTTTTCCATTTTCCTGCAATTTACACAAGCAAATCCAGTAAAATCAAGCATTATGGGTTTGTTTACGCTTTTGGCATAAGCCAAACCTTTGTCATAATCATCAAAAACCACGATGCCGTGCGCTCCAATTTTAGCGCCTTCCGGCAAAATTGCAGTTGGTTTTTCATTTCCAGAACCTCCAAAACCCATTGGACTTTCACTATATTCTATAGGTGGCGGAAAAGCATTTATCAATTTTAACGGTGCTCCCCAAAGTCCGGGAATTAAATAAACGGTAAAAGTCAGAACCAATAATCCAAACAATAAGCGTCCTACCGAAATATGTGGCAACGGACTATCATGAGGCAAAGTAATTTTTCCGAATAAATAAAAGGCTAAAGTACCAAAAATGGCAATCCAAATCGCCAAGAAGACTTCTCTTTCAAAGAAATGCAATTGCAAAACCAAATCAGCATTCGACAAAAATTTGAAAGCCAAAGCCAATTCCAAAAATCCTAAAACCACTTTTACTGTATTAAGCCAACCGCCCGATTTTGGCAAAGAATGCAACCAACCCGGAAACATAGCGAAAAGCATAAATGGTAAAGCTAATGCCGATGAAAAACCCAACATTCCTACTACTGGCGCAATGCCTCCTTTGGAAGCAGCTTGAACCAAAAGCGTTCCCACAATGGGACCTGTACATGAAAATGATACAATCGCCAAGGCTAATGCCATAAATAAAATACCAATAATTCCACCTCTATCTGCTTGACTATCCACTTTATTTGCCCAAGAATTAGGCAACATTATTTCGAAAGCACCAAGAAACGAAGCCGCAAAAAAGATTAATAGAAGAAAGAAAATAAGGTTAAACCAAACATTAGTCGACAAAGCATTCAATGCATCGGCTCCAAAAATTCCTGTCACAACTAATCCTAATATCACGTAAATCAAGATAATTGAAACCCCATAAATAATAGCGTTTTCAATCCCTTTCGCCTTCGATTTACTTTGTTTGGTAAAAAAACTAACCGTCATAGGAATCATCGGAAATACGCAGGGGGTTAACAAAGCGGCAAACCCTGATAAAAAGGCGATAAAAAATATTGACCATAGCCCCTTTTCGGAAGCTGGTTTTGATGGTTTAGCTTCCGTTTTTACTACTGGAATTGCTGTTTTATTGCTGACTTCTGGTTTTGAAATTGCAGTTTCAGCCACAACAGAATCCTTTTTCACAACTTTTTCTTCAGCTTTTGCATTTGCAATCGAAGGAATTGTAAAAGTGAATTTCTTTTCTAAATTGATACAAGACTCTTTGCAAACTTGATAATTTAACGCCGCTTCAATGCTTGAATTTTTAGGATTCAGGATGGTGATTTCTTGTTGAATTTGAGCGGTATTTTTAAAAAAAGTTTCGTTTACCCCAAAAACATC
>CAILTC010000447.1 GCA_903837025.1 uncultured Bacteroidota bacterium
AATATTCAAAAACAAGAATATTTGTCAATATAATTCTACATTTAGTATCCTTTTTTAATAAGCTAACCTATCTTTTATAAAGTTAAATTTATTATTTTTACAAACGTATATATTAATAAAACTATGAACACAATTGCTGAAAATATTGCTGATTTTTTAAAAGAATATCCGCCGTTTAATAACTTAACATTTCAAGAGTTATCTGAAATTGCTACAAGTATTCGCGTTGTAAATCTAGAAAAACACAAAACTTTATTTCAAATCAATGATGAATTGCATGATAGTTTTTATGTTGTAGCTTTTGGTGTAATTAATTTGTCAATTATTGCTGATGCTGAGGAAACTTTATTAAACAAATGTATAGAGGGAGATGTTTTTGGCTTACGTCCATTTTTTGCAAAAAACCGATACATGATGACAGCAAAAGCTCGTGAGGAAAGCATAATTTATGCAATTCCTATTGCAACTTTCCGACCTTTTGTAGCCAATAATTCAGCAGTTTTAGACTTCTTGCTACAAAGTTTTGCTTCAAATACAAGTAATCCAGGTGATAAAGAAAATTTACGAGGGAAACTAATTTCTGATAATGTTTACTATTCAGAACAACAATCTGAAATTCAGTATTTTCAAACGTTGACCTATAATACTATACCTTTAATTGCAACTGTAACAAGTATAGTTCAGGATGTTGCTCAACTTATGACAAATACTCTTACGAATAGTGTTATAATTTGCGAAAATAATAACCCTGTGGGTATTGTCACTCATACTGATATGTGTACAAAAATTGCTTCAGGAAGATTTCCCATTTCAATAACAATTGATAAAATTATGTCATCTCCTGTTGTGACTGTTGTTGAAAATGTTTCTTTGGCCGAAGCCCAATTACTGATGTTAAAAAATAATGTTACTCATTTATGTGTAACTCGTGATGGATCAGACAAATCGGAGGTTAAAGGAGTTATTTCTGAACACGATTTAATTGTTGCCCAAGCCAGTAATCCTGGTGTTTTGATAAAAGAAATAAAACGTTCTCAATCCTCAAAAGATCTAAAACTTATTCGTGAACGATTAACTGATATTATTCAAAAATCAATTCATAAAAACATACCTCTTTCTCACATAAATAATATTGCAAGCGAAATTAATTTGGCAATTATAAGGAGAGCTATTGAATTATCAATTTTAGATTTAGGCTCACCTCCTGCCCGTTTTGCTTGGTTAAGCATTGGTAGTCAAGGTAGAAAAGAGCAATTATTACTCACCGATCAAGATAATATTTTAATTTTTGAAGATGTTACGGCCGATAAATATAGGGATGTAAAAGACTATTTCCTCAAATTAGGAAAACGAACAAATTTAATTCTCGAAAAAGTGGGGTATCAGTTGTGTCCTAATGGCCACATGGCTAGTAATATGCTTTGGTGTAAATCACTGACTGATTGGACAAAACAATATAATAGTTGGATAAATACTCCAGGTGAAAATAGCAATGATATTAGCAGTATTTTCTTTGATTATGAAATTGCTTTTGGTGAACAAAAGATCGAAGAAGCCATTGAGAATGTCATTTTCAACAACATTCATAATAACACATTATTCTTTGATTTTTTAGGGAATGATGCGTTAAGAAAAAATTCCCCTTTAAGCTTTTTTAAGAAATTTATTGTAGAAGAGGAAGGAATACACAAAGATAAATTTGATATTAAAACTCGTGCTTTAATGCCTCTTATTGACGGTGCACGTTTATTTGCGTTGAGTCATAATTTAAAAGGAGTTAATAACACCTATTTAAGATTCAAGCAGTTAGCTATTTTAGATTCGAAAAATAGTGAAATTTATCTTAATTGTTCCGAAGCCTTTTTAACTTTGTCAAAATTTAGAACGTTGGAAGGTTTAAAAAATGATGATTCGGGCCAATATATAAATTTGCAAGAATTATCAAAAGTAGATAAAGAAAGTTTAAAAAATGCTTTGTCACCAATGAAGGAATTGGAAGAATTAATAAAGACTAAATTTCAACTTACTCAATTCTCGTAATATGTTAGACTGGCTAAAAAACATAAATAAAGAACATCCTGAATTTTGGAAAACTTACCTTTCTAAATTCGATAAAAAATCAAATCGATTTGTTGTTTTATGTACTGAAACCTCGGGTTTAAATCCCAGCAAGGATGTTATTACTTCTATTGGCTCATTTGCAGTGATCAATAATAATATTCTAATTGGAGATAGTTTTGAAGCTGTTTTGCTGCAATACAAATTTTTTCACGACAATGGCCTTACCAACGAGTTTGTTGTGGAGAGCAAAATGAAAAAACTTGGTGAGGCAGAAGCGATACAATCTCTAGTCGAGTTTATTGGAAATGCTGTTTTAGTTGGCCATCATATTGATTTTGATGTAGAAATGATCAATGCTGCTTTAGAAAGATTGGATTGTGGAAGGCTCAAAAATGAAGCTTTAGATATTGATGTAATGTATAGAAAATTAATGGACATTAGTAATAAACAATTTTCTCTTGACGAATTATGTGAAATTTATAAAATTCCTAAAAGTGACCATAATTCCTCGTCTGAAGATGCTTATAAAATAGCATTGCTTTTCCTGAAACTGAAATCAAGATTGGGTCTGAATTAAATAGAAATTATTTGTTCAAATCGGCCGTGATGACTTATTGATACGGGTTTTAAATCTAAATTATTTCCACTAAAATAATTGGGTATTCCGTTATTTTTTTGAATATTTTCTAAATTATTCAGTGTTTCAATACTTCCAAAATCTTGAATATTCTCGACAGCAATTGTATGGATGTATTGGGATGTAATTTCAGTTTTAGTGAAATATAAGTCTTCTTTTAGTACTACTTTTCCAAAACAAAAACCGTCAATAATCTCTAAATTAAAACATTCTATTTGTAAAGGAAAATACCCTCGAATTTGAGTTTTCCGATTGTAAATTTTATAAGCTGCTTCTTTCCTACTCCACAAATTCCAAACCATAACTTCTTTGTTTTCGGCATTAGAAATCATTAATTGCTCTTTTGGGGTAAATATTTTATCCAAAAATCCTTTCCGTTTCCAATTGCTTTCTTTTTTTGCCAAAGTCAAATCGACAATGTCATTACCTATCATTTTTCAGACAATTTGGTTTCAATAATTTCAATAGTTGATTTTATATCAAGCATTCTTTCCATCGATTGATTGTCGATTACAATGCTAAATTCTTCTTCAATATCTAATATTACATCCACTAAATTGGCCGAATTTATTTGTAAATCAGCAATAAAATCCGTGGTTTCCGTAAGAGTATCAAAAGCTTCCTGATTTTTGATATACGGTTTTACAATATTCTTTAACTTCTCGATAATTTCTTGCTTGTCCATATTTTAGTTATATTTTTTAAAGATTACACATCCGTTTACATCACCAAAACCAAAACTGGCTTTTGCTATAATATTCAATTCTATATTTATTAATTGTTG
>CAILTC010000448.1 GCA_903837025.1 uncultured Bacteroidota bacterium
TATTCCTTATGTTTCCGGTTCCGAGATTAATGATGATCCTTTTAATCCCATTTCTCGTTTTGCCAAAGATGTAATTGCTGCCAAAGGCGATGAAACTCCTATTTCTTGGTTACACCGAAGCGCGCGGTTTTTCGAAAAATTGGCCACGCCAGACGTTACCGTTGCCGATTTGATCGGAGATGTCGATCCTATAAAAGCAGCTAATTTAAAATTGTCTTATGCCGATGATCGTGTCATCCATTTTGGGATGATTCCAAGAGCGAATCGTTGTATCTTTGTCATCAACGAATTACCCGATTTGCAAGCCCGAATTCAAGTAGCCTTGTTTAATATTTTACAAGAAGGTGATATTCAAATTCGTGGTTTCAAGTTGCGAATGCCTCTGGATTTGCAATTTGTTTTTACCGCAAATCCCGAAGATTACACCAATCGAGGTAGTATTGTAACTCCTTTGAAAGATAGAATTGGTTCCCAAATTTTGACCCATTACCCCGAAACCATCCAAATTGCAAGAACGATAACCGAACAAGAAGCTAAGCTAGATGCTACCCAAAGTGATTTGGTTTATGTGCCTTCTCTAGCCAGAGATTTATTGGAACAAATTAGTTTTGAAGCTCGAGAAAGTGAATACATTGACAATAAAAGCGGTGTAAGTGCTCGATTGAGTATAACCGCTTTTGAGAATTTATTAAGCACCGCCGAACGTCGTGCCTTGAAATCGGGTGCGGATAAAACTACCTTGCGATTATCCGATTTTATGGGTATTATTCCTGCCATTACTGGAAAAGTAGAATTAGTTTACGAAGGCGAGCAGGAGGGAGCGGCCGTTGTGGCGCAGCACTTATTAGGCGATGCCATTCATACTTTTTTTCCTGCTTATTTTCCAAAAATTGAAAAGCTCGAAAAGCAACAAGAAAAAACACCTTATTCGGATCTACTAGAATGGTTTTTTGCAGAAAGCGGTTTTGAATTATTAGATGATGCTTCGGATGACGAATACAAAACGATTTTGGACAGTATTGCACCATTAGAAATATTGATTAAAAAATACCAGCCACAACTCGAAAAACAAGACGTCTATTTCATGAAAGAATTTGTACTTTGGGGATTGGTTGAATATAAAAAATTGAACAAAGACCGCTTTTCCGAAGGCTATCAGTTTAAGGATTTGTATGGTAGTTATATCAGTAAATTATAAAATAAAAAAGGGTTTAGAAATTTCTAAACCCTTTTTTTTATATCGGAATTCTTGATTGCTAGGTTTGAGAAATCACGATCAAAATCACGGCAACCAAAGCTAAAAAGAGTCCTACAAAATTAATTTTGCTTAGTTTTTCCTTGAAGATAAAAAGACCTACGAGACTACCAATTATAATTACACCCATATTCATTCCTGCAAAAACTGTTGAAGGATTTTTGGCGAAAGCCTGATGCGCTTTGAGGTAAAAAAGAATATTTCCAAAATTGAAAATACCAATCAAACCACCAAAAAAAATGTTTTGAGAAGTTATTTTTATTTTTTCATGAGTATTTTCATAACGAACAGCAACTATGGTTACGAGAAAAGCTATTCCGAAAATCACGAATAATGAAGTGGTATATGGTAGTTCCGTATAAGTTGCAATTTGTTTGAAAAGTATATCTATAACTCCAAAACCAATAAGAACTGCTGCGGGATAAATCCACTTGTTTTCGGTATTATTAGAAGGTTTTGTCAGTAGCAATAATAATGCTGGAAACCCTACTAATAAAGCACCGATTTTAAGCATATTAAATTCTTCGCCAAAGAGTAGCCAAGCAGCAAGAATGGGTATAAACAAAGATAAACGTTGGGCAGCATCGGTTTTTACGATCCCCATATATTTTATAGAAGTAGCTAATAATAAAAAAACAGAGGGTAATAAAAAACCAATTATAGCATAAATTGCCCAGGGTGCTGATGTTCCCACAGCCTTAATATTTGGATTGAACGAAAGATAACAAAGTCCAAGGGCAAATATATAGTTAAACGCTATAATTTGAGTATTACTGCTTGTATAGGCTCTCGAAATTTTGAATAAAACGCCCACGGTTACACTGCATATAATGCTTAATATAAGATATAGCATAGATTATTTGTTAGCTGTTGAAGTATTTTAATACTATTTTATTTTTTCTAATTCCAATTTTAATATATCGGATTCTTTTTCTAATTTATCATTTTCAGAATTATAATCAATTATGTTTTTTTCTAATAAACTGATTTGTTCCTTTTTTTCGGAGGCGGACCTAAAAAACTTGAAACCTGAGGTGTCTTCTAGCTTCTTTTTGGTTGCTTCTAAATTATTTGTATTCTCTTGAAGTAAATGTTTGATTTCTAAAATTCTATTGGTAAGGGTTTGTTTTCTTTCCTTTTTAGTTCTTTCGGAAGCTGCTTTTTCTTCTTCGGCAACTAGGTTTTTCTCGTCGTTTATCTTTTTTTGATGAAGATTATATTGATTATTTTCGATTTCTGTTTTGTGATTTCGAAGTTCTAATTCTCGGCTTCTGTTATCTTCTATTGTATTCAAAACTGTTATTATTGCTAATAAAACGAAGCTTCCCAAAACGATAAAAAAGGTCTTTTTAGATAGACCTAAAATTTTAATTTCTTCTTTTTCTTCTTTCTTTTTTTCTACTTTTGGTTTTGGCGGAACAGTCGAAAAAGTAGGGATTGGTGGCGGAACGACGATGAAAAAACTTCTTAATTCAGGAATTTCTCCGGCTGTTTTCCAATTTTCCATTCCTTCAAACCATACAGGAGAATTTTTTGTAATTCTTTTTGCTTTCAATTCTTCTAAATCAAACGGACCACTGCTTTCGGTACCATTATGCAGGAAGTATTTTTTCATGTTGAATATTCTAAAAGGCTATTAAATCCATTATTTCCTCTATATTAGGAGGTTTTGCTCAAATTTACAATCATTTTTTGATAATGCAAATTATATAATTCAATATCGACTCTTTGATATCTTGAATCAATTTGGCAAACTTAGTATAATCAGAGTCAATTTATTGTAAATTGGAAGATAAAATTTGGTGGCTTATTTTTTTAATAATACTTTCGTAAGCCTTTATAAATTGGGTAAAATACAGATTTAGTATTCTCAAATAGTAAAATTAATTCAATTTATTTCAAAATGACTTATCAACCTGCTTCAGATCGTTATAAAAATATGGAATACCGTCGTTGTGGTGATTCGGGTATTCAATTATCAGCGTTATCGCTTGGTTTATGGCACAATTTTGGCGATGTAAATGATTTTGAAAACAGCCGAAATCTTATCAAAACAGCTTTTGATAATGGAATAACCCATTTTGATTTGGCTAATAATTATGGTCCACCTCCGGGATCAGCAGAAACCAATTTCGGTAAAATTTTAAAAAAAGATTTTAAAGGCTACCGTGACGAAATGATTATTTCTTCAAAAGCGGGCTACACCATGTGGGAAGGGCCTTATGGCGATTGGGGATCTAAGAAATATTTGGTTTCTAGTTTGGATCAAAGCCTTAAAAGAATGAAACTAGATTATGTAGATATTTTCTATCACCATCGACCAGATCCGGAAACGCCATTAGAAGAAACTATGGCAACGCTTGATTTGATGGTGCGCCAAGGTAAAGCCTTGTATGTTGGAATTTCAAATTATAATGCCGAAGCTGCTCAAAAAGCCATAACAATATTAAAACAATTGGGGACGCCCTGCCTGATTCATCAACCTAAATATTCGATGTTTGTTCGGGATGCCGAAAACGGATTATTGGATGTTTTAGAGAAAGAACGTGTGGGTTGTATTCCTTTTTCCCCTTTGGCTCAAGGTTTGCTTACCGATAAATATTTGAACGGAATACCAAAGGATTCTAGAATAGCAACAAGTGGAATATTCCTAAATGAAACACATATTACAGCAGATAAAATTTTGAAGATTTCAAAACTGAATGATTTGGCGAAACAACGTGGGCAAAAGTTAGCACAGATGGCTTTAGCTTGGTTATTGCGTGATCATCGAATTACATCTGTGTTGATTGGTTCGAGTAAATCGGAACAAATTATTGATTCAATTCAAGCCTTAAAAAACACCTATTTTTCTGAAGAGGAATTGGTGTTAATCAATACAATATTAATTAACTAAATCACAAATAATGAAAAACAAAACGATACTACCAGCGTTGCTTTTAGTTTTTGGAGCACAGGCTTACGCCCAAAAAAAATGGGTTGAAATACCAAAAGGATCTTATACAATTGTGCAAAATCTAGGGGGACAAACTCTAGGATATTCTCCAAATTCAGGAGTTAAAATTATAGAAGTTGATGGTTTGGCGTTTAAAGATTTAAATAAAAATGGCATTTTAGACCTTTATGAAGATTGGAGAAAACCTGTAGCGGAGCGTGCCAAAGATCTTGCTGCTAAAATGACTGTGGAGCAAATAGCCGGATTAATGTTGTACAGCCGCCATCAATCTATTCCGGCTCAAGAAGTGGGAATGTTTACGGGAACGTACAGCGGAAAACCATTTTCTAAAAGTGGGGCAAAATCGACTGATTTATCCGATCAGCAAATTGCTTTTTTAACCAAAGATAATTTGCGTCACGTGCTAATGACTTCGGTCGAAAGTCCTGAGGTTGCTGCAATTTGGAATAATAACATACAAGCTTTGGTCGAAGGAATAGGAATGGGAATCCCATCGAATAATAGTTCGGATCCAAGAAATGGAGCCAATAAAAATGCCGAATACAATGCCGGTTCAGGCGGATCGATATCGCAATGGCCAGAAGAATTAGGATTAGCGGCGACTTTCGATCCCACAATTACTGAGCAATTTGGTTCTATTGCAGCCAAAGAATACAGAGCCATTGGAATAACAACGGCTTTGTCACCTCAGATAGATTTGGCCACTGAGCCAAGATGGAATCGTTTTGTAGGGACTTTTGGTGAAGACCCAAAATTAGCTACTGATATGGCAAGAGCGTATGTAGATGGATTTCAAACTTCGCCAAAAGCTATTGACAGTTATGAAGGTTGGGGAAATCAAAGTGTGAATGCGATGGTAAAACACTGGCCAAGTGGTGGTCCTGAAGAAGGTGGTCGTGATGCCCATTTTGCCTATGGAAAATTTGCCGTTTATCCTGGGAATAATTTTGAAACGCATTTGAAGACTTTTACAGAAGGCGCTTTCAAGTTGAATGGAAAAACCAAAAAAGCATCGGCGGTGATGCCTTATTATACGATTTCATATAACCAAGACACCAAAAATGGGGAGAATGTAGGTAACGGATTTAGCAAATATATTGTTACTGATTTGCTAAGAAACAAGTATGGTTATGATGGCGTAGTTTGTACCGATTGGCTTATTACGGCAAATGAAGGCGCTACACCAGATGTTTTTGCAGGTAAATCTTGGGGCGTAGAAAAATTGAGTATTGCCGAAAGACATTATAAAGTGATGATGGCGGGAGTGGACCAGTTTGGTGGGAATAATGATATTAATCCTGTGCTTGAAGCATACCAAATGGGGGTAAAAGAACAAGGGGAATCCTTCATGCGAAATCGTTTTGAGAAATCGGCGGTTCGTTTACTTTTGAATATTTTCAGAGTTGGTTTATTCGAAAATTCCTATTTAGATCCTGCCGAAACAAAAGCGATTGTGGGAAAACCAGAATTTATGAAAGCCGGTTATGAGGCGCAGTTAAAATCGATTGTGATGATTAAAAATCAAAACAAGACGTTACCAATTCAAAAAGGGAAAACAGTATATGTTCCCAAAAGAATTACACCAGCAGGTATCAATTTTTTCGGCCAACCTTCACCTGAAAAAATTGAATATCCGGTTAATTTAGAGTTGATTAAAAAATATTATACTGTTACTGAGGATCCGAGCAAAGCCGATTTTGCTCTTGTTTTTATCAAAAGCCCAATCAGTGGTGGATACAGTAAAGCTGATAGAGAATCAGGAGGAAATGGTTATGTGCCGATTAGTTTACAGCTAAAAGAGTACACGGCCGTAGATGCAAGAAAGCAAAGTATCGCCGCTGGAGATCCAGTTGTTGATCCAACGATTACTAATAGATCGTATTTGAATAAAACATCAAAATCTAATTCATATCCGGATTTGAATACTATTTTAGAAACTAAAAAAGTGATGAATGGAAGACCAGTTATTGTAGCTATAAATATTTCTAATCCTATGGTTTTTGGTGAATTCGAAAAAGATGTTGATGGTATTGTAGGCGAATTTGGAGTACAATTAGAGGCATTAATGGATATTATTTCAGGAAAAACAGAACCTTCTGGATTGTTGCCTTTGCAAATGCCAATTAATATGTCGACCGTAGAAAAACAATTTGAAGATGTTCCACACGATATGATTCCGTATCAAGATGCAAACGGAAATGTGTACGATTTTGGTTTTGGATTAAATTGGAAAGGAATAATCAAAGACGCTAGAACTTTAAAATATAACGCTAATAAGTAATTCATTCAATTTTTAAATTTTAGAAACCATCTATATAAAGTAGATGGTTTTTTTTTGTTTCCGAATTTTGTAATATATTCCAATATTTGGAAAAATGTAAAACTATATTTTTTATTAAATAGTTAATAATCATAAATTTAATTTTTAGGAACGTTTTTTGTAAAAGTCTTTTTATAATTTTTAAAGTATAAATTATACTACTAATTAAATATTGTTTCTGGCAACAACTGTATATTTCTTTACAAAAAAACGCGGTGAATTTTGGGTTCTCGTTGCCAGATTAACAATGTTACCTTCTTTTATTTCAAATTCAAAATAAAAAAAATATTTAAATTCTAAAATTGAGCCTTTCTAAATGAATTAGATATATGCTTATGCAGGCTATTTTTAGTTTAAAATTGTTTAGGACTCAATTGAAGATTCTGTCAAATATTTCGTATAATTTCATTATGTTTGTATAAAATTATTCCTACTTTAAATTATTTAAATTGTCTAAACCAAACTCGAATTCCGACACATTATTAGTTAATCGTTTACGTGATGGAGAGAAGGTGGCACTGACAGAATTATACAATACCTATTGGCAATCACTATTTATATCGGCGCATAACGTTTTAAAAGATAGGGAGATTTGTGAAGATATCATCCAAGATGTATTTATGAATATTTGGTACAATCGAGAAAAATTAATAATAAATATATCTTTAAAAAGCTATTTATATGCCTGTGTGTAAATTCCAGTGATATTGACCACCCAATTCCAATTTAAAGTGACCACCTGATTCCAATTTAAAATGACCACCTAATTCCGGAGCAAAATGACCACCTCCATTTTTCATTAAAAACTACTCTTTTTCATCTGTTAATTAGTATTCAAATATACTTAAAATATTATCCTTTATTTAGACCTCTTTTCTTTCTCATAGATTCTCCATGTAATTCGAGTCGGTGAGATTGATGTATCAGTCTATCCAAAATTGCATCAGCTATTGTTTTTTCTCCAATTATATCATACCAACCTTGCACTGGGATTTGTGAGGTTACAATTATAGAACCATTATTATGCCTGTCTTCAATGATCTCTAAAAGGGTAATTCTGTTATGACTATCCAATGCTTGCAGTCCAAAATCATCAAGAATAATAACATCTTGCCTTTCTATTTTGGCAAGTTCTCGCAGGTAAGAACCATCTGCTTTGGCCATTTTTAATTTAGCAAACAACTTCGAAGTATTAAAATAACTTACTTTAAAACCTTGTATACAGGCCTGGTAACCCAATGCGGTACCTAAATAACTTTTACCTACACCTGTACTTCCAGTGATTAAAATGTTTTCGTTTTTTTCTACAAATTCGCATTCCGCTAGACGCAGTACCATGTTGCGGTCAAGATTACGGGTTTGGTCAAAATTGATACTTTCAATATTTGATTTGTAATGGAATCGGGCATTCTTGATACTGCGTTCAATACGACGATTGTGCCTTTCGTCCCACTCCGCATCAATAATCATCAATGAAAACACTGCTTTCGTATTAATAAAATAAGGCCTAATAAATGAAACTAAAATTAATCATAATAGTTATTTTGACCATGCTCGCTTCAGAAGTCAACGCTCAAGACCCTGTTTTTACTCAATATTTTTTCATACCCGAAACATTAAATCCTGCTTATACAGGAACATTAAATTCTTGGTATGCTGGTATAATACATAGAACACAATGGCCGGATGGAAATAGAAAATTAATGACCGAATATGCATTTGTGAATGGCCCTTTAGACGAAGAAGGAAAAATGGGTTTAGGTGTGTCCTTTTTGAATCATCATGAAGTGTTTACAAATTATAATTATTCTGAAATGAATACCTCCTATGCCTATAGTGTTTCGCTCGATGGAGATTGGAAATTACGGCTTGGCTTAGAGGCTGGTTATGGACATAAAAGTTTTAATTTTGGAAACCTTGTCTTAGAAGATCAAATAAATACGAATAACGGCTCAATTAGTTCGGGAACAGTTGATGGAGATGTTTTAAATTCTGGAAATAAAATTGATTTTTTCGATATTTCTACGGGTATATTACTTTATAAAGACCAAGCTTGGTTTGGAGCAGGTTTGAAACACTTAAATAGACCCGATATTTCTTTTGTAGAAAACGGAAACGTACCATTAAATATGTTTTTATCCCTTCATGGTGGATATGCTTTTGATATTGATAATACCGGATTTTTCTTTTATAATAAGTCGAATTTATTATTGACAGCTAATTATATGCAACAATCTCAATATAACAGATTAGATATTGGAACTGCTTTAGAATTTGAGAAGTTTGTTTTTGGAGCTACCGCTGTAACTAATCCACAAAGAAAAAGTGACAATAGTCATCTACTCACCTCCATAAATTTATTTTCTTCTATTCAGATAGAAAGCTTCGTTTTTGGATATTCCTATGATATAAATACATCAAAATTTGGAAATTCACTTGGCGTGCATGAACTAACACTCACCTGGCAAATAGGTCGTCAATGTTCTAGATGTGATAACTATTTAGTGAAGCGTCCGTGGGGAAGAAATTATTAACAGCAACGAAACCGTAAAAAAATAACTTAAAGAGAAATACAATTGATAATGGCTGGTGTAAACAAAAAAATGCTTCCATTATGGAATCGATGTGATTGAAAAAAGTCTAATTTTAAAAATTAATTGTTATTCGATTATTTCAACCAATATTTAAATAAAAATAGATTTTTGGTCTAGCTCTGCAAAAAAAGGTAAATAATTAACAATCAACATTTCTATAGGCGGCATAATTTTTTTGTGGATTATGCAAAAGTTTTAAAATGGATTTTAAATAATTCGAAATACTCACCTCTCATCCACAAAACAAAACCCTGCAATTAAATAAATTACAGGGTTTTGAACTTTAAAACTGTCTAGTTGTTTTTAATATTCTCTATCAAAGAAAAACTTGCAAGTTTTAAATATGATTTGAATTCAATTATAATTTCCGACTTTAATTTAGAGGTATCTAATAGATATATTTCATCAATTTGTCGCATTGTCAAAAATAACTTTTCATTGAAAGTACAAACTATTAGTGGAATTCCTCTTTTATAAACTCTCATAAAATCTATTAATTCGTCTTCTGAATAGATTACAAATACTATTACAGAATAATTATTTACGGCATTTTCAAAAGACTCAAATTCCTTAAAAGTATCAAAATTAAGTGACTTTCTAAATTCATATTTTAAGAATCTAGAAAAATAATTTCGGCAATCATATACAACATGTTTTTTAGTATCCATTTGATAAATAGTTTAAATTTTATTGACAATAATTATAGATTTCAACTATTTTGAAAGCATAGAATAGTGAGCTCTCACTAAGTCTTTATATTATTTTCATAATACCATAAAACAAAATTATTCAGATTCAGATTGTTAAAAAGCTTCATAAAGTTGTATTATAACCCATTTTAGGAAAATATAACTTGAATAGTATTATTTACTAAAAGCAAAAAAAAATGATCTAAAAACAATTTTAAAAAAGTCTTTATAAGATTTTTTTGGTCTTTATTAGGCTATTTTATTCGATTTAATCTACACAGAAAATA
>CAILTC010000449.1 GCA_903837025.1 uncultured Bacteroidota bacterium
ATTACCTACAGTGTGGGCAAACTCATGATCATGTGTTGTACAAATAACCGATCCTTTATAATTTTTCAAGGACTTATTAAATGCCGTAATCGACTCTAAATCCAAGTGATTTGTAGGTTCATCAAGCATCAAAACATTCGCTCTTTCCATCATCATTCGCGACAACATACAACGCACTTTTTCTCCTCCTGATAAAACACGACAGGTTTTCAACGCTTCTTCTCCAGAGAAAATCATTTTCCCTAAGAAACTTCTGATGTTTACTTCATCGCGTTCTTCTTCGGTTTTTACCCATTGACGCAACCAGTCAACTAAGGAATAATCGCTTTCGAAAAAAGAATGATTATCACCCGGTAAATAGGCTTGATTAGTTGTAACTCCCCAATCATAAGTTCCAGAATCTGCTTTTTGATTTCCGTTAAGAATTTCATAGAAAGCAGTTGTTGCACGAGAATCTTTAGAAAATAATACAATTTTATCGCCTTTGGCCATATTCAAATCGACATGTTTAAACAAAAGTTCTCCATCAATAGAAGCACTTAAATCTTGAACATTCAAAATCTGATCTCCAGCTTCACGCTCTTGGTCAAAAATAATGGCAGGATAACGGCGGCTTGAAGGTTTTATTTCGGAAATATTTAATTTAGAAATCATCTTTTTACGAGAAGTAGCCTGTTTTGATTTGGCGACATTCGCAGAAAAACGACGAATAAATTCTTCTAATTCTTGTTTCTTTTCTTCGGCTTTTTTGTTTTGTTGGGCGCGTTGTTTTGCAGCTAATTGACTCGATTCATACCAGAAAGTATAATTCCCGGAATAATGATTGATTTTGCTAAAATCGATATCCGATATGTGCGTACAAACAGCATCCAAAAAGTGACGGTCGTGAGAAACAACGATTACCGTATTTTCATAATTAGCCAAGAAATTTTCTAGCCAAGCAATGGTTTCAAAATCCAAGTCGTTGGTAGGCTCATCCATAATAAGCAAATCAGGATTTCCAAAAAGGGCTTGCGCCAAAAGCACTCGCACTTTTATTTTTCCTTCTAAATCACCCATTAAAGTATAATGATGTTCTTCGGTAATCCCAAGATTCGATAACATCGAAGCCGCATCCGAATCCGCATTCCAACCATTCATTTCTTCAAAACGAACTTGTAACTCCCCTATTCTATCTGCATTTTCATCGGTATAATCCAAATAAAGCGCATCCATTTCTTTTTTAACAGCATACAAAACCTTGTTCCCCATCATTACCGTCTCAAGAACAGTAAATTCGTCGAACATATTATGATTTTGGTTCAATACCGACATTCTTTTTCCGGGTTCCAAGTGAACATGCCCTGAAGTAGGATCCATATCGCCAGCAATAATCTTTAGAAAGGTCGATTTTCCAGCACCGTTTGCTCCAATAACTCCGTAAATATTTCCGTTGGTAAAAACTGTGTTTACTTCGTCGAACAAAATTCTTTTGCCAAACTGAACTGATAAATTATTTATTGATAACATGAATGTCTTTTATTAATTTTTTTGCAAAAGTACAAAAAAATACACATTTTATAAACATATCAATTGATAGATTTTAAAGTCAAATTTGAGCAAA
>CAILTC010000450.1 GCA_903837025.1 uncultured Bacteroidota bacterium
ATAATTTGTGAATTTGCGATTTTTGAAATTATTCCGAAACCTTGATTTCGAACATTTTATCCCAGTTTTTTCCAGTAACAAAAATGGTTTTAGTTTTTGGATTGTAGGCGATACCGTTTAGAACATCTTCTGGTTTAGCATGAATTAATTTTCGTAAACCAGACATGTCTAGAATTCCTTCAACAGCTCCATTTTCTGGATTCACTACAGCAATAGCATCTTTTTGCCAAACATTTACGTAAAATTTACCATCAATAAATTCTAATTCATTAACCGATTTTATTTTAGAATCAGCCGAATAAACATTGATATGATCAATCATTTTTTGAGTGTTGGGATCCATTTTCCAAATTTTCTCTGTTCCATCAGATTGGTATATGTATTTGCCATCATTAGTCATTCCCCAACCTTCAATGTCTTTGTCGAAAGCAAATGTTTTTTCTAATTTTAAAGTCTTTTCATTATAAATAAAACCTGTTTTTTCTTGCCAAGTCAATTGATACATTTTATTATTTATAAATGTAATCCCTTCTCCAAAATATTTTGAATCTAAATTGACTTGTTTATATACCTTCCCTAATTTATAGTCATATTTTCTAAAATAAGAATTACCTTTCATACCAGTACTTTCATATAAAGTGTCTTTATGAAACTCCAAACCTTCTGTAAAAGAGGCCGTATCATGAGCGAATGTATTTATAATTGTATACTTTAATGGCTTTGGTAGGATGTCAGAAACCAACTCAATTCGTGCAGTTGCGTCTGAGCTTTCCCCACTAAAATATACGGTAGCTTTTAGATTTTGATATCCCAGTTTACGATCTTTTAGCGGAAAGGGTAATTTTTTAAAACCTTTGGTTGAACCCACTTTTTTGTCGTTGACAAAGTAAGCAATACTATCAATTTCTTTCGAATTAGAGTTTAAAACGCCTAATTCAACTACGTCTTGGGGTAGATATTTTGCCTTATAATTAGAATTATCGAAAGTAAATAAAGTATTTTCACCTTTTTTTTTACCCCCACAATTCGTTAAAGTGATTCCTAATAAAATGATAAATAGGAAGTTATAATTTTTCATAAAATAAAATTTTGATGATGCAATATACAACGATATTTAATAGGTGCAAAGCTCTTGCAAAAATATAAAATAATTGTATATTTGCAGCGGCAAGTCCTACACGACCAGCTCCTGCAAAATCCCCCAGGATGGGAACATAGCAAGGGTACGTGGTTGAGCGGTGCGATGTAGGTCGCTTGCCATTTTTTTAGTCATTGCGAGGTACAAAGCAATCTTTTCAATATATTTAATCTTCCTTACGGAGGATTTTTTTATTTTTGGATGGTTTTAAATCTTAATTTCCAAACAAAAAATGAATAAAGTAGTTTTAATTACAGGAGGTTCTTCGGGAATAGGGAAGTCTATTGGCGAGTTTTTGCACCATAAAGGTTTCATCGTTTATGGAACAATCCGGAATCCAGATCATGTTTTGAATTCTGTTTTTCCGCTGGTCGCTTTAGATGTTCGAAATACCGATACAATTGTCACGGCTGTAGCCAAAGTTATTGCTCTGACAGGTCAATTAGATATTGTGATCAATAATGCTGGTGTTGGAATTACTGGTCCTTTGGAAGAAATTCCAGCGAATGAAATCAAGAATAATTTTGAGACTAATTTCTTCGGTCCTATTGAAGTGATGAAAGCGGTTTTGCCACAAATGCGTGTTCAACAATCGGGGTTGATAATTAATATTACATCAATTGCAGCCTATATGGGTTTGCCGTATCGAAGCGTTTATTCGGCTTCGAAAGGTGCATTAGAACTCATTACCGAAGCGTTGCGAATGGAAGTAAAATCATTTGGGATTTATATTACGAATGTGGCTCCGGGAGATTTTGCTACGAATATTGCTTCTGGTCGGTTTCATGCGCCATTAATAAAGGATTCGGCTTATGAAATTCCGTATGGAAATACGCTTAAAATGATGAATGAGCATGTTGATAGCGGTAGCAATCCAATCGAAATGGCAGAAGCTGTTTATAAAATCATCTTAAATCCAAATCCAAAAATTCATTATAAAGTAGGTGTTTTTATGCAGAAATTTTCGATTGTTCTCA
>CAILTC010000451.1 GCA_903837025.1 uncultured Bacteroidota bacterium
ACTCCAACAGGATCTTCTTGGCTTGCCAATTGCTGCATCGATAAAATCATTCCATCAATTTTGGCATCATCAACGAGCAAACGTTTTTCCATAGCCAAATCCTCCCCAGAATAATTACTTAAATCCTGTTGATTTACCGTTTTAATGTTGGCTCTTTCTTGTTCCAGAAGTACAGCCATTCTACTTAAAACAGCATTTCTTTTTTCTATGGATAATAAGGTGTTCATTTTATGTTTTTTTTATCTTGGCAAATTGTCTTGCTCCACAAAGTCTCCGACTTTGAGGTTGTGTTTGAAGATTTTTAACCTTCATTGTGTTTTGCGGTCAGAGACCGCTTCTTACTTCCACAAAGTCAGAGACTTTGCGGAGCGGTGGAGCGGTGAGCGACAAAGATTTATTTCAATTCTGCCAAACTCTCTTTCAAAGCCACAATAAATACATCAATTGCATCCGTTGTAATTGTCAAAGGAGGCAAAATTCTCAATAGATTTTTATTGTTGGCACCACCTGTGAAAATATGTTTTTCGATAATCATTTTCTTTCTCAAGGTACTTACATCAAAATCAAATTCAACGCCAAGCATTAATCCTCTTCCTTTTACTTTTATGATTTCAGGAATTACTTTAATCGCTTCAAAAAAGTATTTGGATACTTTATTAGCATTCTCGATTAGTTTTTGGTTTTCCATCACATCCAAAACGGCAATACCAGCAGCACAAGCCAAATGACTTCCGCCAAAAGTAGTTCCTAACAAACCGTAGCTGGCTTTGAATTTTGGTGAAATCAAAACGCCTCCAATCGGGAAACCGTTCCCCATTCCTTTGGCAGTGGTTACAATATCAGGATGGATTTCATGGTGTTGAAAAGCAAAAAACTTTCCGCTTCTTCCATATCCTGATTGCACTTCGTCTAAAATTAAAACGACTTCATTAGCATTACAAACTTTTTCTAAAGCCTGAAAAAACTCGGTTGTTCCTTGGTCTAAACCACCAACTCCTTGAATGGGTTCGATGATTACGGCACAAACATCTCCTTTTTTTAATTCTGCTTCGACCAAATCAATTTGATTCAACGGCAAGAAAGTAACAACTTGTTGTGCGTTTAATGGCGCAACAATTTTTTTGTTATCGGTAACGGCAACTGCTGCCGAAGTTCTTCCGTGAAAGGAATTATCAAAAGCAATTACTCTTGATTTTCCAGTGTGAAAAGAAGCTAATTTCAAAGCATTTTCATTGGACTCAGCCCCAGAACTGCATAGAAATAAGCTAAAATCAGTTAAGCCTGAAGCTTTTCCTAATTTCTCCGCCAATTCTACTTGTAATGGATTCTGAATAGCATTCGAGTAAAAACTCAAATTATCCAATTGTGCTTTTACTTTGGTTACATAATCTGGTTGGGTGTGACCGATAGAAATTACTCCGTGACCAGAGTATAAATCTAAATATTCGATTCCTTTATCATCTGTAATCGTGCAATCTAGTGCTTTTACAGGTGTAATAGGATATAATGGGTAAACATCAAATAAGTTCATTTTTAATTATTTAAAGATTTAAAGATTTAAAAATTGAAATATTT
Source organism: uncultured Bacteroidota bacterium (assembly GCA_903837025.1). Classification (GTDB taxonomy): domain Bacteria; phylum Bacteroidota; class Bacteroidia; order Flavobacteriales; family Flavobacteriaceae; genus Flavobacterium. Next base: position 1,576 of record CAILTC010000451.1, read on the forward strand.
CAGAGTTTGTCTGAAAATAAAATTTTAATAATTTTACAATCATTAAAATTTTAAATTTTTCAATCTTTCAATTATTTTAAAACCCGCTTGGTTTCAAATGTAATCCTGTGCTTTCGTCCAATCCAAACATCAAATTCATATTCTGAATGGCTTGTCCCGAAGCACCTTTTGTTAAATTATCAATAACAGAAGTGATCAAAAGCCGGTTTCCTTTTTTTAATAAACTGATAATACATTTGTTCGTTTGCACCACTTGTTTCATGTTTATAGCAGTCGTTGTAATGGTTACAAACGGTTGGTCTGCGTAAAAAGCTTCGTATTTTGCTACGACATCTTCTAAGCTTTCTTCGATTGTTGTATAAAGAGTGGCGAAAATTCCTCTGGCAAAATCACCTCTATTGGGTACAAAAATCAATTCGTTTTGATACGCTGCTTGCAACTGATTCACACTTTGGTTGATTTCGCCCAAATGCTGATGATCGAAAGCTTTGTAATGCGACATATTATTGGATCTCCAGCTGAAATGTGTTGTTTCCGAAGGCGTAACACCAGCACCTGTACTTCCTGTTGTGGCGTTAATATGCACATCGGTTGTTAATAAATTATGCTTTGCCAAAGGTAATAAAGCCAGTTGAATTGCTGTAGCAAAACAACCTGGATTAGCGATAAATTGAGCGTTTTTAATTTCTGATTTGTTCAATTCGGGTAAACCATAAACGAATGATTTTCCTTCGAAATTATGGTCTTTTGTCAAACGGAAGTCATTTCCTAAATCGATTATTTTGGTATGGCTTGCAAATTGATTTTGTTCTA
>CAILTC010000452.1 GCA_903837025.1 uncultured Bacteroidota bacterium
GTTGATTACAAAAGCAGATGGAACCAAATTTGGAAAATCAGAAGGTGGAAATATTTGGTTGGATTCAACAAGAACATCTCCGTATAAATTTTACCAATATTGGTTGAATACTTCGGATATTGATGCCGAAAAATACATTAAGATCTTTACGTTTTTATCGAAAGCTGAAATTGAAATTCTAACCGAAAAACATAGAGAAGCTCCCCATTTACGTTTGTTACAAAAACGTTTGGCTGAAGAAATTACGGTGATGGTCCACTCGGCAGAAGATTTAGAAAATGCGATAAAAGCGTCTAATATTTTGTTTGGTAATTCTACTTCGGATGATTTAAAACAATTAGATGAAGCCACTTTTCTTGATGTTTTTGATGGTGTTCCGCAAGCGGAAATTTCAAGAAGCGAAATAGAAATTGGAATCAATATTGTGGAAATTTTAAATGCGAAAACAGGATTTTTAAAATCGAATGGTGAAGCAAGACGCGCTTTGACAGCCAATTCTATTTCGGTAAACAAAGAAAAAGTAACTGAAGAATTCGAGCTCTCGACCAAAGATCTAATCAATAACCAATTTGTGTTATTGCAAAGCGGAAAGAAAAATTATTTTGTGGTGAGAGTGGTTTAACCGTTGAATTGTTTATTTGGTTAACCGATTCAACAAAAAACGAATCAACTTTTATAAAACCATTAAATTACAACCGCGAATATCCGAATTATCAAAACGTCCCAATACTTCGAAAGAGTTGTTGGGATTTTTTTTGCCCAAATCTTGCGTGGCAATAAAGGAACAGGAATTGATATTGGCCAAATCTATCACGTTGATTCCACCAGTTTTTCCTGCATCGACATAAGTCAAAGCATCTTCAGTATCTCGAATAAGAATTTGTATCCATGACGGGCATTCGAATACGCCGTTTCCTAGCGAATAGGCTTGCGACAATAATTCGGTCATTCCATATTCCGAGTGTATGGCTGTTACGCCAAAACCTTCACAAAGTTGTTCGTGCAATTCTTCTCGAATCATTTCTTTGCGGCGGCCTTTCATTCCGCCAGTTTCCATGATAATGGTGTTTTGTAATTGAAATTTTTGGCCTTCGATTAAATCCAATAAAGCATAAGTAACACCAATTAAAATCACGTTTTGCCCAGCATTATCGAGCTTAATTAATTTCTCAATTAGTTCCTTATGATTGTGAAGATAAAATCCGCTTTCGGGATTATTGGTCATTTTTATTAAATCTTCGACCATGTAAATTAACGAGGAACCCTCGCGTTCTAAGTAGGATGGAAGCAGTGCTAAAACGACATAATCTTGTATGTTGCCATAGAATTGCGAGAAACCCTTTCGATAACTTTCTTCATAAAGTGTCCGATCAGTTACGAGATGCTTGCTTGTATTTATTCCTGTTGTACCGCTGCTGGTAAAGGTTTCTTGTATGGGATTTGTGTTTGAAACTACAGTATGACTTTTGAAAAACTGAATTGGTAAAAACGGTATTTGCTCCAGTGATTTTACTTTATGGTAATCTGTTTTTAAGAAATCGCAAAATTCCCGATAAACCAAGTTGTTTTCATATTGAAAGCGGAACACCTTGAGTGCTATTTTTTCAAATTGTTTTTGGCTTGAAATAGTGAATATATCAGGAGTTGTGATCAATATTTTTTTTGGCAAAGGTATAATTATTTTTAATTTGAAATTCTGGAAGGGTTTAAAAACAAAAAAGCTTCAAATAAATTGAAGCTTTCAAAAACATATAAATTTTATTATCGTACAATTAGTTTCCTAGTTGCTGTAGCATCATCTTCATTAATTTTAATGATATAAACTCCAGGAGAAAGACTAGAAACGTTTAATTCTTTAGAGGCAATCACCGTTTGGAGGACTTTTTTTCCAAGAACATCAAAAACAATTATTTCTTTATCGGAATCATTTTTCGAAGAAATATAAACTTTGCCATTACTAACGGGATTTGGGTACATGCTTAACCCTTCTATCGCAGAAGATTCTTGTGTTTTTGTTTGCTTTGCATCTTGAGCCGAAACACTAGCTGTAAAGAAAAAAACCAATAAAAGAGTAATATAAAAGTAATTTTTTGTCATTAGTTTATTTTAATAATGTAAAGATATAAAAAAAAGATTTCAAAAAATATACCAAAATTGGAAAAAATACGTTTTGCGGGATCATTTACCATTTTATTAACTAAAAATTATGGAGATGAGTTACAGTGTTACTAATTTGCCCTTTAAGTATTACCAAATCGTTAACTTATTAAACATTGCTTAACACGTTTAGTGGTTTTGTTTTATATTTACCTCTGCAAATATAAACGCACTACTATCATTACTATGAAAAAGCGAAATACAAAGATCTTATTAGTTGATGATGAACCGGATATTTTAGAAATTGTAGGCTATAATTTGACTCAAGAAGGATATCAAATTTTTACTGCATCGAACGGGAAAGAAGCTATAATTAAAGCTAAAAAAGAAGTTCCGGATCTTATTATTATGGATGTGATGATGCCCGAAATGGACGGGATGGAGGCTTGTGAAAACATTAGAAAAATTCCTGAATTAAATCATGTAATCATTACTTTTTTGACCGCAAGAAGCGAAGATTATTCGCAAGTTGCAGGTTTTGATGCTGGTGCCGATGACTATATTACGAAGCCAATTAAGCCAAAATTATTGGTTAGTAAAGTAAAAGCATTATTACGTCGATTGAAAGAACAGGAAAAAAATAGTGAAACACTAAATGTAGGCGGAATAGAAATAAATCGCGAAGAATATAAAATCATAAAAGATAATGTGGTAATTGCATTGCCACGAAAAGAGTTTGAATTGTTTTATTTGTTGGCATCAAAACCAGGAAAAGTTTTCAAACGCGATGAAATTTTAGATAAAGTTTGGGGCAACGAAGTGGTTGTGGGCGGAAGAACGATAGATGTTCACATTAGAAAACTTCGAGAAAAAATAGGCGAAGACCTTTTTAAAACCATAAAAGGAGTGGGATATAAATTTGAGGTATAATATTTGATTTTTGTAAATTGCGACCTTTAATAAATGAAAAGCCCTTGATAATTGTCATTGTTACTAAGAGGATTATAGGCGTTCCATCTTCCAACAAAAAGCATATAGAATCAACGAATGAAAATAAGTTTTAAAAAAACCTATAAGTTTGCACTAATTTCAGCGTTATACATCAGTCTTTTTGCTACTGGTTTTGTACTGCTGATGCTAACGACGTGGTTTAAATTTACGATCTCGAGTGTATTCTATTTTGGTGTCGTTTTTATGTTTTTTATTTATATTTTTTCTTTTCTTGTTATACAATATAGGGTAGAACACTTTATCTACCGTAGAGTCAAGAAAATCTATGATGACGTTTCTTTGCTGGAATCTAGTACCTTATTAAATCAACCCATTACAACTGATATGGAAACTTTGACACGTGAAGTAAAAAAGTTTGCCACAGATAAAAAACTCGAAATAGAAATGTTGAAAGTTCGAGAAGAATATCGAAGAGAGTTCTTGGGAAATGTTTCGCATGAATTAAAGACACCTTTATTTACCGTTCAGGGATATATATCTACTTTGCTAGATGGTGCGATGGAGGATAAAAACATTAGAAAAAAATATTTGAAACGCGCCGAAAAAGGAGTAGAACGATTAATTTATATTGTCGAAGATTTAGATATGATCACCAAATTGGAAGTTGGCGATTTGAATCTCGAATTTTCACAGTTTGACGTTGTCGATTTGATTCAGAATATTTTCGATTTATTAGAAATGAAGGCTGATAAAAAGAAAATCACCTTGGCTTTCGAAAATTATCACATCCAGCCTATTTTTGTAAAAGGCGATAAAGACAAACTGCAACAAGTGATTGAAAATCTGATTGTCAATTCTATTAAATACGGAAAAGAAGGTGGTTTGACCGAAGTAAGTGTGATTAATTTGACCAAGAAAAAAGTTTTGATTCGAATTAGTGATAATGGAGAAGGAATTGAAAAACAAAATCTTCCAAGACTTTTTGAGCGTTTTTATCGCGTAGACAAAAGTGGTTCCCGTTCTGAAGGTGGTTCTGGATTGGGACTTGCTATTGTAAAACATATCATCGAAGCGCACAAAGAAAAGATATATGTGGAGAGTGAATTTGGTATTGGTTCTGAATTTTCATTTACTTTACCTAAAGCTAAAGAGCTCCCGTCTTTTTAATAAATCCTCTGTTGTAGCTTATTCCTTCTGGATTAGGGGTTTTTTACCTCAAATAATTTCTTCACATAGTAACAGTTGCATAACAATAATTTCTTGACAAGATAATATCTTCTTAACGTTAGTTTAACATAACCTCCACATCTTTGCACTGTTAAATTAAAAACAAACTAACATGAAAAAACAATTCTTATTTTTAAGCATTTTA
>CAILTC010000453.1 GCA_903837025.1 uncultured Bacteroidota bacterium
GACATCTAAAAATGATAAGTAACAGATAATTAATTTGTTAATTTAGAATAAAAAAAATCTCTAAAATGAAAAAATCAAGTCTGTGTTTCTCACTATTTATTTCGCTTATTTTCTTATCATTCCAAACGGATAAATCATCTGTTATTTTAAAAGAAGTAATAGTTAAGGCACCTTTTGAAATGCCAGCTATCAAAGTACCTGATTTTAGTAATTGTAAGAAACTTTCAATTATTGATTTTGGAGCGGAACCAGGTAATAAAGATAAGATTTCTAAAGCTATTAATAAAGCAATTAGCAAAGCCAATAAAATAGGAGGAGGGATAGTTGTTATTCCTGAAGGAGAATGGATAACAGCGAAAATTCACTTTAAAAGCAATGTAAATCTGCATTTAAATAGAGGAGCAGTCCTACTTTTTTCTGAAGATCCAAATGATTATCTACCTGCTGTTCACAGTAGTTGGGAAGGATACGAATGTTTTAATTATTCTCCCTTAATTTATGCTTACCAATGCAAAAATATTGCTATTACTGGAGAAGGAGAATTAAAAGCCAAAATGGATGTTTGGAACAATTGGTTCGTACGAACTAAAGGACACATGGAAAGTCTTAAACGATTATACAATTTAGCTTCTTATAATAAACCGATGGAAGAGCGACAAATGGTAAATGATAGTGCCCATTTTCGTCCTCAATTTATACAGTTTAATCGTTGCGAAAACATTTTAATGGATGGAGTTACGATAACAAATAGTCCTTTTTGGACAATTCATCCTTTCCTTTCAAAAAATATTGTTCTTCGAAATCTAAAAGTTTATGCACATAGCCAAAACAATGACGGTGTCGATCCAGAAATGAGTCAAAACGTATTAATCGAAAATTGTGTTTTTGACCAAGGAGATGATGCTATTGCTATCAAATCGGGTAGTAATCAAGATGCTTGGCGATTAAATACTCCTTCAAAAAATATTATAATGCGAAATTGTACTGTCAAAAACGGACATGAATTAGTAGCGATTGGAAGTGAATTATCGGGCGGGGTTGAAAACGTATTTATTGATAATTGTCGTGTTGTTGATGGAGCAAAACTAAACCATCTTTTGTTTATAAAAACTAATGAGCGCAGAGGAGGATATGTTTCTAATATTTACATGAGCAATATTATTTCGGGTAAGATAGACCAAGGAATATTGGGGATTGAAACGGATGTATTATACCAATGGCGGGATTTAGTTCCTACTATCGAACGAAGGCTTACTCCTATAAAAAATGTATATCTTGAAAACGTAAAGGCTACGGATGTAAGGTTTATATCGAGAGTATTGGGTCAAAAAGAATTGCCAGTAGAAAATGTATTTCTTAAGAATGTTCATGCAGATTTAATAAATGAAAACAGTAATATTCATGAAAATATCTTGAATTTTGTGAACCAGAATTGATGTGAAAAACATTGGAAAAGTTTGCTATAAAGTCATAATCAAAAATGGATTGCTAAAACTGGTTTATAATCTATCCATTTTTAAACTAATAAAAAGATGTCTTCGAAAAAAATAATACAGCATAGCGAGGCAGCAGCCATTTTTAACAAAGATGTAAAACGGGTGGATTGGCACGATGAAACGCTTTGGTTTGTTCGTGAAAAACGAGATAAAGCAGCGCATCAAATTCCGGAATGGGAAACACTTCGCGAAACAGCATCGCAAATAAAAAACAATGTGCTTTCGAATATTCATGATTATTTGATTGAATTTGAATCGAATGCACTAAAAAATGGAATTATTGTTCATTGGGCTGCAAATGGCGTAGAACATAATAAAATTGTCCATTCGATAATGGAAAAACACGGTGTAAAGCAAATGGTTAAATCCAAATCGATGCTTACCGAAGAATGCCATTTGAATGAATATTTAACCGAAAATGGAATCGACGTAATCGATTCTGATTTAGGAGA
>CAILTC010000454.1 GCA_903837025.1 uncultured Bacteroidota bacterium
GAACAACTTGCTGAATGGTGTTATGATCCGGATTATAGGTTTGAATAATTACTTTTCCTTGCTTTTCAGAACGACCAGAACGACCAGAAACTTGTGTCATCATTTGATAACTTCTTTCGAAAGCTCTAAAATCAGGGTGATACAGCATATTATCTGCATTCATAATTCCGACTAAACTTACGTTGTCAAAATCCAATCCTTTGGCCAGCATTTGCGTACCAACCAAAATTTCGACTTCTCGATTTTTGAAACTATCAATTATTTTTTCGAAACCAAATTTCCCTCGAGTCGTATCTTGATCCATTCGCCCCACTTTGGCACCAGGAAATAATTCGACTAATTCCTGCTGAATTTGTTCTGTTCCAAAGCCTTTTGTGGTCAAATGAACACTTGTACAACTATGACAATTATTCGGTTTCGCCATCGAATACCCACAATAATGGCAACGCAACTGATTTTTATGTTTGTGATACGTCAAACTCACGTCACATTGCGCACATTGCGGCACGTGACCACAAGTCATACACTCGATAACAGGAGAAAAACCCCTGCGATTTTGAAATAAAATCACTTGTTCGCCCAAGGACAAAGCCGTTGTAATTTCCTCAATTAAAGTGTCGCTAAAATGCCCCGACATTTTCTTGCGGAAATATTTATCTTTCAAATCAACCAATTCGATTTCGGGCATTTTGACGTTGCTAAATCTTTCGAAAATTTCGACCAAGCCATATTTCCCAGATTGGGCATTAAAATAGGTTTCAATACTTGGTGTAGCCGATCCCAAGATTACTTTTGCTTTAAAACTGTTTGCCAAAACAATCGAAGCATCACGCGCATGATAACGTGGCGATGGATCTACTTGCTTGAAAGTTTGCTCGTGTTCTTCATCGACAATGACCAATCCCAAGTTAGAAAATGGCAAAAACAAAGCCGATCTTGCCCCGATGACAATCTGCGCTTTTGGCGACTGTGCCAGTACTTGTTGCCACACTTCTACCCTTTCGTTGTTGCTATATTTCGAATGAAAAACAGCCACTTTATTACCAAAATAATCACGTAATCTTCCCACTAATTGGGTGGTAAGCGCTATTTCGGGCAATAGATATAAGATTTGCTTTTCGTCTTTTATATATTCTTCAATGAGTTTGATGTAGATTTCGGTTTTTCCGCTTGACGTAACTCCATGCAAAAGACAAACCTCTTTTTGGGTAAAAGCATCCTTAATTTTCTCGAATGCCTTTTGTTGCGCATCGCTCAACTGCAATTGTTCTTCTCGAGTTTTTCCGGAGAAATTAACCCGATCTACCTGAATATAATATTCTTCGAAAATCTCTTTATCAATTAATGCCTTAACAATTGCCGAAGTAGAATTTGCTGTTTCGGTCAACTTTTTCACCGTAATTGGCTTTTTATCCGAAGCACTTAATTGGAAAAAACGCAATACAATTTCCTTTTGTTTATTGGCATTTTTTAAAGTTTCGAGCAATTGTCCCAATCCTTCATTCGATTCATATTTAGCATGTAATTTTACGTATCGAACGAGTTTTGGCGTGTAACTTTCTAGCATTTCTTCTTGAAGAACCAGAATATTCTTATCCATCATTTTTTGAATAACCGGAAAAATATTCTTTTTGTTCAAGATGTTTATAATATCCTGAACCTTCAAGGAGCTTTGTTTTTGAAGTGCTTGATAAATGAGGTATTCATCATCCGAAAGTAGGCTTTCATC
>CAILTC010000455.1 GCA_903837025.1 uncultured Bacteroidota bacterium
AAGGACTGTTGATGCCAGAAGACATTAGCCGTTACTATACTGATTTGTTAGATCCAGACTTGGTTACTAGACTTGCTTTGGTTCACCAACGTTTTTCTACTAATACTTTCCCTTCATGGGAATTGGCGCAACCTTTCCGTTATATGTGTCATAATGGAGAAATAAATACACTTCGTGGAAACGTAAGTCGTATGCGTGCTCGTGAAGAATTGATGAAAAGTGACGTTTTTGGTGATGATATCAAAAAACTCTTCCCTATTATATTAGAAGGAAAATCAGATTCAGCTTCTATGGATATGGTTGTCGAATTATTATTGATGACCGGACGTTCTTTACCAGAAGTAATGATGATGGTGGTTCCTGAAGCTTGGGAAAGACACCAATCGATGTCGGAAGACAAAAAAGCGTTTTATGAATACAATGCTTGTATCATGGAACCTTGGGATGGTCCAGCTTCGATTCCGTTTACTGACGGAAACGTAATTGGTGCTTTGTTAGACAGAAACGGTTTGCGTCCTTCTCGTTATACCCTTACAAAAGATGGTTTTGTTATTATGGCATCCGAAATTGGTGTTCTTGATATTAAACCAGAAAATGTGGTACAACACGGTCGTTTAGAGCCAGGAAAAATGTTCCTTGTCGATATGAACGAAGGTCGTATTATTGAAGACGAAGAAATCAAAAACGCAGTCGTTAGCAAGCATCCCTACAAAAAATGGTTAGATGAAAATTTGTTGCACCTAGCACAAATTCCTTATACCGATAATGTTATCCCAGTTGAAACCATAGATTTCGAAACACGTCAACGCCTGTTTGGTTATACTATCGAGGATCTAAAAACCATTATTGATCCAATGGCTTCAAGCGGATACGAAGCAATTAGCTCTATGGGGAATGATACTCCACTAGCTGTTTTATCGGATCAACCTCAATTATTATACAACTATTTCAAACAGTTATTTGCTCAAGTTACGAATCCACCATTAGATGGTATTCGTGAAGAAATCATAACCGATATTAGTTTGGCAGTTGGTGGAGATTACAACATTTTTGATGTAGTTCCGAAACATTGCAAGAAACTAAAAATTCAAAATCCAGTTATATCCAAAGAGGATTTAGATAAAATACGAAACATTGACCACGCTGATTTCAAATCGGTTACTATTTCTACTTTATACAAAATAGAAAAAGGAGTTAACGGATTAGAAAGAGCCTTAGAAAAATGTGTAAACGCTACTTTCAAAGCAGTGAATGAAGGTTGTAATATCGTTATCCTTTCGGATAGAGGCGTTAGCGAAAAAATGGCCCCAATCCCAATGCTATTGGCTTGTTCTTACATTCATCATACACTTAACACACTAAAAGTTCGTTCGAAATTTGGAATCATAATTGAATCTGCTGAACCACGCGAACCGCATCATTTTGCACTATTATTTGGTTACGGAGCCAGTGCAATTAACCCTTATATGGTAAATGAAATTATTCGCAACCAAGTGGATAATGGTTTTATTACCAATGTGAATGCTGATTATGCAATCAAAAATTACAACAAGGCGATTGCAAAAGGGATTCTGAAAATTATGAATAAAATTGGTATCTCTACTTTACATTCGTATAGAGGTGCACAAATTTTCGAAATTTTAGGATTAAATAAAACGATGTCTGCCAAATATTTCCCAAACACTCCTTCTAGAATTGAAGGAATTAGTTTGATGGAAGTGGAGAAAGAAATCAAAAAAAGACACCAAAAAGCATTCCCAAATTCAAAAATCGCTAGTTTATTACCTTTAGAAATTGGAGGAATTTACAGATGGAGAAGAAACGGTGAAAAACACATGTTTAACCCAACCACGATTGCAAAATTGCAACAAGCGGTTCGATTAAACAGCCCAGAAAGTTATAAGGAATATTCAGATATGGTGAATAACCAAAGTGAAAACCTAATGACTATTAGAGGTTTGTTCGAATTTAATAATTTAGATCCAATAGCTATTGACGAAGTAGAACCTTGGACAGAAATTGTAAAAAGATTCAAAACTGGAGCGATGTCTTATGGTTCAATCAGTTTAGAAGCCCATGAAAACTTGGCCATTGCCATGAATAGAATTGGCGGAAAGAGTAACTCTGGAGAAGGTGGAGAAGATCCAAAACGTTTCCAAAAAGACTTAAATGGTGATTCTAGAAATAGCGCCATCAAACAAGTTGCTTCAGGAAGATTTGGTGTTTCGATCAACTATTTGACCAATGCCAAAGAG
>CAILTC010000456.1 GCA_903837025.1 uncultured Bacteroidota bacterium
AATAAACACTCTGTTAATTCAAAGTTTATATGTTGTTAATTCAAAATTTAGATGTTGTTAATTCAAAATTGTTTTTTATATTTGTATTAATAATCAATAAGTTATGGCAATATATAGAGAAATAGTAAACGCAATTAATGAGAATAGAAAAATGTATCCTATTCTTGCGATTTCTGGACCCAGACAATCAGGAAAAACTACGATGTTAAAAGAAAATTTCCCTGAATATCAATATTTGAGTTTGGAAGATGTTGATGCTCGGAATTTCTTAGCAAATGATCCCAAAGGTTTTTTTGAGAAATACGATAAATTTTGTATTTTCGATGAAGCACAACGAGCACCCGAATTGTTTTCGTATTTGCAAACAAAAGTAGATAACGACAAAATAATGGGGCAATACATTCTTTCGGGATCACAAAATTTTCACCTGATGAAAAAGATCACGCAAAGTTTGGCGGGTCGTGTTGCAATTTTGAAACTGTTTCCATTGGATTTTAATGAACTGAAATCGGTGAATTTATTGGATAAAGATTATGTAAAAACAATGTTAAAAGGTTTTTATCCAGCAATTTATGATCGTGATATTCCTTCTAAAAATTTTTATAACAGCTATATTCAAACGTATGTAGAACGGGATATTACTGATTTGGTAAACATACAAAATATACGTTCTTTTCGGATGTTTTTGGGTTTGTGTGCTGCTCGGGCGGGACATTTATTGAACCTGAATAATCTCGCAATAGATTGTGGAATATCACAACCAACAGCTAAAGCTTGGTTATCGGCATTAGAAAGCAGTTATATTGTGTTTTTGTTACAACCCTTGCATAATAATTTTAATAAACGGATTATCAAAACGCCTAAATTATATTTTTATGATACGGGATTGCTTTGTCATTTATTGAAAATTAAAGATGAAAATCAAATTACGATGAATGCTTTCAAAGGTAATTTATTCGAAAATATGATAGTTTCAGAGTATGTAAAACAGAATTATCATCAAAATAATTTTGATGAATTTTGGTTTTGGCGTGATGCATCAGGGCATGAAGTCGATTTAATTCGTCAAGATGATTTCAGGTTTAATATCATCGAAATCAAGTCTACGAAAACCATTATGCATGATTTATTTAAAGGAATTATCTATTTTGAAGGTTTAGCCAAAGAAAATGTAAAATCGAAGACCTTAGTTTATGCGGGTTCTGAAAATCAAAAAAGAACCATTGCAGACGTTATTTCGTGGTATGAATTAAAATAACTAAATTTGGAAATGATACAGAAATTCGTAAACCATATTAATCAAAATTTTCCTTTTTTAAACGATAAAAGGCTTCTTTTAGCAACAAGCGGAGGACTGGATAGCATGGTTATGGTCGATTTATTTCATAAATCGAATTTTGAAATTGCGATGGCACATTGCAATTTTCAACTTCGTGGAATGGAAAGTTTTGGAGATCAGAATTTTGTCCAAGATTATTCCGAAATCAATAAAATAAAATTATTTTTAACTCAATTCGACACCGAGGCTTTCGCCAAAGATTATAAACTTTCGACACAAGTTGCTGCTCGCGAGTTGCGCTACAACTGGTTCTATGAATTGTTGGAAACCAAAAACTACGATTATATTCTCACTGCACATCATGCAGATGATAATTTGGAAACATTTATTATTCATCTCGTTCGAGGAACGGGATTAGGTGGTTTAACAGGTATTCCAGCGCATAATGATAAAATAATCCGTCCGCTTCTGCCTTTTTCTAGACAAGAAATTCAGGAATATGCCCATCAAAATAAGATTCAATGGAGGGAAGATAGCAGTAACGCTTCGGATAAATACTTGCGGAATAAAATCAGACATAATTTAGTTCCTATTTTGAAGGAATTAAATTCTGATTTTCTTTCCTCTTTTCAAAAAACACAAACCTATTTGCAAGAATCGCAAACTATGGTCGAAGATGCGTCGATTATGGTTTATCAGCAAGTGGCCAAAGAAATGGGAGAAAAAATCTATTTCGATTTGAATCAATTAAAGAAATTACCCAATTTTAAATCCTATTTGTACCATTGGCTCATTGAATATGGTTTTTCAGCCTGGGATGATATTTATGATTTGGTCGAAAGCCAATCTGGTAAACAAGTATTTTCGAAAGAATTTCGATTGCTGAAAGACCGAGATTTTATAATTTTATGTCCTATAAATTTCGAGGAAGATAACGATGAATATTTCATTAATAAAAACCAAAAAGAAGTTAAAATTCCCTTAAATCTCATGTTTAGTAGGGTAAATGAAGTTTCAAATGTTTCAAATGAAGTTATATTTGTTGATGAAGATAAATTATGGTTTCCGTTGGTTTTACGCCGTTGGCAAACTGGAGATGTTTTTCAGCCTTTCGGGATGGAAGGAAAATCAAAAAAGGTTAGTAAATTTTTTAAAGATGAAAAATTATCTTTAATCGAAAAAGAAAACGCCTGGCTTTTATGTACCGATAATCAGATTATTTGGATAGTCGGATTTAGGCAAGATGAGCGTTTTAGAATTAAAAATACAACAAGAACCCTACTTAAAATACAATTAGAATAATGAAGAAGATTATTTTCCTGCTGTTGACTTTTTTGGCTTTCGCCAAAGGAAATTCGCAAATTCTTGATCCAGTTAAATGGACAACCAAAATCGAAAAAAAATCAGAGCAGCACTATTTGCTGACTTTTAATGGTGTTATAGATAAGGATTGGCATATGTATTCACAATTTACTCCTGATGGAGGTCCATTGCCAATGGAGGTTATTTTCAAAAATCAGAAAGGGAATTTCAATTTGGTTGGCAAAGCCAAAGAAGGCAAAACTACGACCGAATTCAATGATGTTTTTGGAGTAAACGAAACTTTTTTTAAAAATACCGCTCAAATTCAACAAGAAATCACCATCCTGAATCCTAAAAATTCAAGCA
>CAILTC010000457.1 GCA_903837025.1 uncultured Bacteroidota bacterium
TCGAATTATTCTACAAAACCAACCTATAAAGACCTACAACAATTTTAAATTATTTCTACAAAATTAATGGATAGCTTAAAAAAAAATAAAGCAGTTTAGTGATTAAAAAGCCTTTATCAGGAAAAAATGTCATTCAAAAGACAGTAAAGTGTCCCCTCGTGGAATTAATTTTGGTTTTTTAGAAATTAAAAAAAAGAATTCAGAGTTAGACTTCAACTCAATGTGAAATCCCATTTTTAGTATAAGTCTAATACATTCGAATTCAAAATAGTACATAAAACCAGAAATAAAACAAAATTATGAATTCAAAAATTACCCACATTTGCTGTATAGGCGCTGGTTACGTAGGTGGCCCTACAATGTCTGTAATTGCACAGAAGTGTCCCCATATTAAAGTAACAGTAGTCGATTTGAACAAAGAACGAATTGCAGCTTGGAATGACGAGAATATAGCAAACCTTCCTATTTACGAACCCGGATTAAGTACGGTAGTAAATCAAGCAAGAGGACGAAATTTATTTTTCTCGACTGATGTTGAAAAAGCTATCGATGAAGCACAAATTATTTTTATATCGGTAAACACGCCTACAAAAACCTATGGAAAAGGCAAAGGAATGGCAGCAGATCTGAAATATATTGAATTGTGTGCGCGACAAATTGCTAAAATTGCTAAAGAAAATAAAATTATAGTCGAAAAATCGACACTCCCTGTTCGAACAGCCGAAGCCATAAAAAGCATTCTAGATAATACAGGTAATGGCGTTCAGTTTCAAATTTTATCAAACCCAGAATTTCTTGCCGAAGGAACAGCTGTTTCAGATTTATTAAATCCAGATCGAATATTAATAGGTGGAAATACAACGAAGGAAGGTCAAAAAGCAATTCATACTTTAGTTGACATTTATGCTAATTGGGTTCCTACAGATAAAATCCTTACAACAAATGTATGGTCTTCGGAACTTTCAAAATTAACAGCCAACGCTTTTCTAGCCCAAAGAATTTCATCTATAAATGCCTTATCTGAACTTTGCGAAAAAACAGGTGCCGATATTACTGAAGTGTCTAGAGCCATAGGAATGGATTCTAGAATTGGTGCAAAATTCCTTAAAGCATCAGTAGGATTTGGTGGTTCTTGTTTTCAAAAAGATATATTAAACTTGGTATATATAGCAAAATCTTATGGTTTAAATGAAGTAGCCAATTATTGGGAACAAGTCATAATAATGAACGACCATCAAAAAAGAAGGTTTTCAAATAGAATTGTACAAACTCTATATAATACTGTTGCCGACAAAAAAATAACATTTTTAGGCTGGGCTTTTAAAAAAGATACAAATGATACCAGAGAATCAGCAGCAATATATGTAGCCGATGATTTGATAAATGAGCAAGCAAAAATTGCCGTTTACGACCCGAAAGTAAGTAGAAAAAAGATTCTCGCCGATTTAGATTATCTAGGAACAAGACACGCCGAAGAGAATGCTGAAAATATAGCTTCATGTGACAACCCTTATGATTCCTGCTCCGGAGCACATGCTATCGCTATACTTACAGAATGGGATGAGTTTATAACTTATGATTGGGCAAGAATATATGATTCGATGCAAAAACCTGCTTTTATATTTGATGGAAGGAATTTATTAAATAAATCAGAACTAGAGCAAATAGGTTTTGTATATCAGGAAATTGGCACATAAAAAATCGAATTAAAGGCTCCGAATATTACCTTAAACATAATATTTATTTTAATATCAAAAAAAATGAATTGGTACGTTATTTATACAAAACCCAAATGGGAAAAACGAGTTTCAGAACAATTAGATAAATTTGGAGTCAATTGCTATTGTCCTCTTATCAACAAGGTTCAGCAATATTCTGACAGGAAAAAAAAAGTAGTAGTTCCTCTTTTTAATCATTACGTTTTTGTTCAATTATCAGAGAAAGACAAAAATCGAGTCTTTCTCTCACCAGGTGTCGTTCGCTATTTATTTTGGCTTGGAAAACACGCAATTGTAAAAGACGATGAAATTAATATCATAAAAAATTGGATCGAAAATGGAGATAAACTCAACATGACTGTCACGCAATATCAAGTTGGTGATACCATAAAGTTAAATTCCGGACCCTTTTTAGATCAAAATGTAGTTATCAAAGAAATTACTAACAAACATTATATATTAGTTTTAGAATCGCTAGGATGTATATTAAAAATCGAACATCTAGCGTAGTTAAATACAAAAAGAGAGGCGAATTCTATACTAGAATTCGCCTCTCTTTTTGTTGTTTAATTTTTTTAACCGTTTGCAAATTCAAATTGAAAAAGTTCACTTTTATTGACTCCCAGAATTTTTACTAAACGATCTAGTTTAGACAATTTTAAATCTATTGTCCCTTTTTCAATTTTATTATAATCATTAATGGAAATTTCCATTTGAATGGCGACAAACTCCAAACTTAGATTTTTTTGTACTCTAATGTCTTTGATTTTTAAAAGCATAATTGGGGAATTTAGAAATTTATAATAATAGAAAAGTTGTAAAAAGAAACACATCCTATAGGTGAATACAAATGTAATTTCATAAAACGAATAATAAAAACACAGCTTTTCAATAAAGAACTATTTAATAAATGATTTGCAGTTTTTAATTAACATTTATTCTCATTTATTCTATTAATTAAAAGCTGCAAAATGGTTATTGAAAGTAGAAATTAGCATTAATAAAAAAAAGTCAATATAACCAATGATAACGGAGATTATAAATAATATCGATCCAATTATGAATGCAATTAATTATTAAACAATACATTTACATACAGCAATAAAATACGCCATCATTTTATTATCACTTATTACTATTTAATAAATAACATTCTAATGATTTTAATAAACCTACTCTTTATTTTGACAGGATTTTTAGGATTGATCGTATCATTAATAATTTTGCTAAATCAAAAATCAAATAAAATAATGAATATTTATTTTGTTTTATTTTTGTGTATTATCTCTCTGAAACAATTAACCATAGGATTGTTTTTTATTGTTTTAAAAAAGGATATTATTGCCGATTTAATTCAACTATCACAATTTTCTATAATAGGCTTACCAATTATTCATTTATATCTAAAAAAACTCGCTACAGGAAACAATATATTTGATTGGAAAGAATTCGGCAAAAATATCATTTTAGTATGGGGAATTATGTTACTGATTTCAAGTCTGATAAATCTTTACATCGAAACGTCAAATACTCCATATAAATTCATCTCCTATATAACTGCTTTAATATTTTCGATCTATTACACTCATTTATTTTATAGAATACTTTCAAAAAAAATATGGCATAGAAAAGAAAATATATTACTAAAAAAACAAAACGATTTAATTAGTTCCTGGACTAAGTTGTTATTTGTTTGCATTATAGTTTCACCATTAAAATTTTTAGCAACAATATTACTATTGATCGCAAATATTCAATTGAAGTTACCTCTTTTTAA
>CAILTC010000458.1 GCA_903837025.1 uncultured Bacteroidota bacterium
AATTAAAGCCGCCAAAACCCAGTGAACAGAAGTCCCGAACGAAGTTCCTGCGGCACGAAGTTTATTGGGGAATAACTCTGAAATAAACACCCAGATTACCGCTCCTTGACCTATGGCGTGTGAGGCAATAAATAAGAAGAAAAATAATGGAATAGCCATTCCTTTCCATTCAAAATAAAAGGCTGTAGTTACTAATCCCAAAGAAATTATATAACCTACGGAACCAATATACATAAGGGTTTTTCTTCCGAATTTATCGATTAACGAAATCCCGATCATCGTGAATGTCAAATTGATAATTCCGATACCAATACTACTCAAAAAAGAAGCAGATTTTTCTAATCCTGCCAATTCGAAAATTCTTGGCGCATAATACAAAAAGGCATTTATTCCCGAAAGCTGATTGAAAAAAGCGATGAAGAAAGCCAATAATAATGGTTTTCTATATTTTTTCATAAAAATAGATTCGTCTTTCACTTCGTGTGACATTTCTTTTTCAATGGCAATCATTTCTTGCACTACTTCAGCATCAGTATTGATTTGTTTTAAAATAGAAATAGCTTTTTCTCTGTCTTTTTTGTACTCCAAAATCCAACGTGGACTTTCTGGAATTCCGAATACCAAAAGCGTATAAACAAAAGAAGGAAAAGCTTGAATTCCTAACATCCATCGCCAAGAGTTTTCTCCAATATCTCTCAAATAATAGTTAGAAGTAAAGGCAATAAGAATACCAAAAACGATATTGAATTGGTATAAAGCTACCAGCTTTCCACGGTTTCTAGCAGGAGCAATTTCAGAAACATACGTTGGTGCAGCAATAGTAGAAGCGCCAATTCCAATTCCTCCTAGGAATCTAAAAACTGAAAAGAAAATCGGATCATTTGCAAAAGCAGTTCCAATTGAAGATATAAAAAACAAAATCCCAATTATGATTAAGGTCTTTTTTCTCCCTAAAATATTGGTTGGGAAAGATCCAAAAATAGCACCAATTACAGTTCCCCACAAGGCAGAAGACATAACCACTAATCCGTGAAACAAGTCTGAAGAACCCCATAATTGTTGCAGTTGTTTATCTGCACCAGAAATTACAACAGTGTCAAAGCCGAACAAAAATCCTGCTAATGCCACTATAATCGACCAATAAAGTATTTTTCTGTTATTCATTTTTTTGAGATTATGATTTAATTCTTTGTTTAAAAGAAACTTTATCTACCAAGTTCCTTTGATTTTATGTATTGAAATATTTCTAATTACTTGATTTTCATCTGATTGAATCACCAATTTCGTATAGGGCTTTGTCGGGAAAATTTGTTCTGTAAAACTGTAAACACCACCATTTAAGAAAATTTCTATTGATGACCAATCTAAAATAATTTGATACTCAATGCTATTCGAAAATAGATTTGGCGTAGCCGTTCTATGTATTGACTTTCCAAAATTTGTTTCAAAACTCACCTTCCCAGAATGCCTTCTATCAACAGAAAAAACTTTCTGTTTACCATCATAATTAAGCACTAAAGAATCATTTACCTCATTCGAAAAAACCAACTTTAAGTTTTTAGCATCTGCATTAAATTTTATTTGAGATTGATTCAGATTATTATAATTCAAAGTTGTCTTTTGTTTTGGTTTTAAAACCAAAATATCTTTAGAAAAATCGTGTTGCAATTGGGATTTTAACTGTTCAACAGGAGCACTTTTCAAATAATAATTTTCATTAATTTTAGTAAGCGTAATTTCTCTAGGAAGCGTCATTGCACTTCTCCAATTTTTTGTAGGTGTATCACGCGCATATTGCCAATTGCTCATCCAACCAATAAAAATTCGCTTATTATTGGGTTCATCATTATAGGTTACGCCAGCATAATTATCGGCACCATTATCGATCCATTTTGTGTCTTTTTGGGAAGTTTTAAAATTTTTACCGTCAAAATCACCAACAAAATATTGAGTCCCTGAACCACCATTTGGTGCCCCAGGATTCACACTTATTAATAAAACCCATTTCTCTTCACTCGAGTTTTCGACTTTTATTTTGAAAAGGTTGGGACATTCCCAAACACCGCCGTGTTCGCCAATTCCTTTACCAAATTCGCTTTCTAGTTTCCAATTAATCAAGTTTTTCGAGGTGTAAAATTGAGCGTGATCGCCTGCCACCAATATCAAATTCCATGTACTGGTTTCTTTGTTCCAAAAAACATTAGGATCTCTAAAATCTTTCAAATTTGGATTCGCAATAATTGGATTTCCTTCATATTTTACCCAAGTTTCACCTTCGTCGAGACTGTAAGCCAAACCTTGTGATTGCATATTTATTCCTCCTGCTTTTTCAATTTCCATATTGTGGTAGGTAAAAATAGCAACCATTGCCGGTTTTTCTATAGTTCCTAATCCCGTGGTGTTATTTACATCGACAACGGCACTTCCAGAAAAAATAAGTCCCAATTTATCCGGAAACAAAGCAATTTTATGGTTTTTCCAATGTGTTAAATCCGAACTCGTTGCATGCCCCCAATGCATGGGTCCCCAAACGATATCTTCAGGATAATATTGGTAAAACAAATGATAAACTCCTTTATAGAAAACTAATCCGTTGGGATCATTCATCCATTTTTTTTCAGGAGAAAAATGAAATTGAGGTCGATACGGCTCCGCGTAAGCTATAGAAGAGTCCATTTTTAATGCATACGAAACTGGAATATTAATTACACTGATATATCGCTCTGTTTTACAAGAGAATAACAATCCTATTAATACAAAGGAGAATAACATTAAAAATTTATCACAGTAGAATTTCATTTTTTTTATGAATTTATCAATAAAATTAATTGATAAAAATAGAATTCATTTTTTTAATTCAATAATATATAAAAATCGAAAACGTTATCGAAAGACCGAAAACGTTATCGGTATGAATTTTCAGGGTCTTAATCCAATAAATTTATTATTATTGAATAAATGATTTAAGTTTGAATTTTAATTTTAATCTAAACCCATGAATTCAAAAATTAAACTTTCATTATTAAGTCTATCTATAAGCCTAATCACTTTTGGCCAAACAAAATCGGACGAATGGCATTTGGTGGCTCATTCTCGTGAAAATTATTATGGCGTTGCCATGGCAAATGGCCAAATAGGAATTGTTACCGATGACACTCCGCTTAAAACCAAAGAAATTATCCTGAACGGTGTTTATGAAGGAAGTCCTGAAAATGGCATTAGCCGAATTGTTCGTGGAATCGAATTTTTGAACTTGCATTTAAGCATTAATAACCAAGAAATAAAATCGGACAACATTTCGAATTGGAGTCAGGTAATTTCGATGAAAGAAGGAATCAGCACGACTTCCTTTTCGTTCAAAGATATGGCAAACATTAATTATTCTATTCTTGCTAATCGAGCCGTTCCTTATTCGGCGATGGCCATTGTAGAAATCACCCCTTTGAAAGACATTGAAATTATTGCCAATAATTATATGATTGTTCCCGATGAATTGAAAGACGCCAAAAGTCAATATCGGGTTTTAAAAGACAATCAGTATATGATGCCTGTTTTTGGAACAACTGCTAAAACATTGAACGGAAAATATACCGTTTCGGCATCGACCACCTTCCTTTTTGATGGTCAAAATGAGCCTTTAAAACAAAGTGGAAAAGAAGTTGGTTTCACCAAAAAATTAATCAAAGGTCAAAAATACCGTTTTGCAATAGCCGGTGGAATTTGCACTTCAAAAGACATAACCGATCCTTTGAATGAATCCGAAAGACAGCCTATTTATGCGCTTCAACAAGGAATTGACAATTTAGTAACCCGTCATAAACAAGCTTGGGCAGAATTATGGAATACAGGCGATATTCAAATCGAAGGCGATCTTGATGCGCAACAACGCGTTCGTTTTGCTTTGTATAATTTATATTCTTACATCCGCCCAGAAACCAGACAAAGTATTGCCCCAATGGGATTGTCTTCGCAAGGTTATAACGGCCATATTTTTTGGGATTCAGAACTTTGGATGTATCCTACGCTTCTCGCCTTACAACCCGACATGGCAAAATCTTGCTTAGATTATCGTTCGGATCGATTGCAGAAAGCCAAACAAAAAGCCACTATTTATGGTTATAAAGGCGCCATGTATCCATGGGAATCAGACGATACTGGCGAAGAAGCAACACCAACATGGGCTTTGACAGGAATTTTCGAACAGCATATAACTGCCGATATCGCTATTGCTTTTTGGAATTATTATGGGCTAACTCAAGACAAAACTTGGTTGCGAAGCGAATTTAAAGTATTAAAAGAAATTGCCGATTTTTGGGTAAGTCGGGTCGTTAAAAATCAAGATGGAAGTTATTCGATTTTGAATGTTGTTGGCGCCGATGAATATGCACAACATGTCGATGATAATTCGTTTACCAATGGTTCAGCGATTGAAGCTTTGAAAAACACGATAAAAGCCGCAACAATTTTGAACGAACCCATTGATCCAAAATGGATAGATGTTTCAGAGAAAATAGTCATTCATAAAGTCAACGGAATTACACAAGATTACAAAGGATATAATGGACAAACGATCAAACAAGCCGATGCCAATTTGCTAGCTTATCCTTTACATATTATAACTGACAAAGCTCAAATCGAAAAAGACTTGAATTATTATACTGAAAAAATTGACAAAAAAGATGGTCCAGCGATGGCTTCAGGAGTTTTATCGGTTTTGTATTCTAGATTGGGCGATAAAGAAAAAGCGTATAGCTATTTTGTAAAATCTTATTTACCAAATAGTCGTCCGCCATTTGGAGTATTTTCCGAATCAGCGAATAGTAGCAATCCTTATTTTGCAACTGGTGCCGGCGCCATGCTTCAAGCGGTAATTTATGGTTTTGGCGGTGTCGAACAAACC
>CAILTC010000459.1 GCA_903837025.1 uncultured Bacteroidota bacterium
AATACTTTAGCGTTTTTTCTTTCTTTTTCGTAAAGTGCTGGGCCGATGAATTTCCAAATTTGCCATAAAATATATGGAAAAGCCAAAATAAAACCTGCCAGAATACAAATCCATACAAATATATTTACCTGACCCTCCATTTCTGTATTTTGGATCGTAAAAGGTAATTCGGTGATGCAAATGCTATCTGCAAAACCTATTTGGTGTGAAAAATCACAAAAAAATCGGTAAGTAAAAAAGGTAGCTCTCGTTGGGCCAAATATAATGGTGTCAAATATATAATCACTTATAAAATAAGTTCCGAACGCTAATAGGATAACAGCTGCCGAACTTCGAACTAATAACCATCGTAATTCTTCGAGATGGTCTAAAAAAGACATTTCTTTTAGTGTTTTCTTTTCCATTATACGATTCCTTCTTTTAATATGTCATGTAAATGTAAAACGCCTTTATATTGGCCATTGTCAACCACGATGAGTTGGGTGATGGCAAAATCTTCGAGGATATTTAATGCATCTGCGACCATTGTTGTAGATTGTATTAATTTTGGGTTTTTTGTCATAATATCTTTTGCGGTCAAATGGGTAAAAGTATCATTTGCGTTTAGCATTCTTCTAATATCACCGTCAGTAATAATACCAATTACTTTTTCATTTTCGATCACCGCAGTAACTCCTAGTCGTTTCTCAGATATTTCGAAAATTACCTTTTTAATAGATGCATCAGGAGTAACCATTGGTTTCAAAGAGTTTTCGATCATATCCTTCACTCGAAGCAATAGTTTTTTTCCTAAGGATCCACCAGGATGGTATTTAGCAAAATCCTCGCTAGTAAAATTTCGTAATTCCATCAAACATACCGCAAGCGCATCGCCCATAACAAGTTGTGCGGTGGTGCTATTTGTTGGAGCTAAGTTATTTGGACAGGATTCGGAATCGACCGTAGTATTCAAAATAAAATTAGATTCTTTTGCTAAGAAAGAGGTTATATTTCCTGTTATAGCAATCAATTTATTGCCAAAGCGCTTTAATATAGGAACAAGAATTTTTATTTCGGGACTGTTGCCGCTTTTCGAAATACAAATGACCACATCGCCCGGCTGCACCATGCCTAAATCACCATGAATGGCTTCTGAAGCATGTAAAAAAAGTGAGGGAGTTCCTGTAGAATTGAATGTAGCAACTATTTTTTGTGCTATTATAGCACTTTTTCCAATTCCGGTGACGATTATTCTTCCTTCGGAATTAAATAGCATTTGAGTTGCTTCGGCAAAGTTAACATCAATATAATCAATTAGTTTTGCTATAGATTCACTCTCTGAGAGAATGGTTTTCTTTGCTAAAATTAAAATATTTTCCTTTGTGTCCAAAATAGAATTATTATAAAAATTTGTATGTGTAAAAGAAAGTAGTATCTTTATGTGTCGCAAATTTAGATAAAATCCCATTAATAAAGAATGAATTCAAACGAAATTGATATCCACAAAGAATTAAAGAAGTATTTTGGCTTCAACCAATTCAAAGGTTTGCAGGAGCAAGTTATAAAAAGCATACTTAATAAAGAAAATACTTTTGTAATTATGCCTACTGGTGGTGGCAAGTCACTTTGTTACCAATTGCCTGCCTTGATTCAAGAAGGAACAGCTATTGTTGTTTCTCCGTTGATTGCGTTAATGAAAAATCAAGTCGATGCTATTAGAAGTTTGTCTTCTGAAAATGGTATCGCACATGTATTAAATTCATCGCTTACCAAATTAGAAATTGCACAAGTTAAAAAGGACATCAGTTCTGGTTTGACAAAACTATTATATGTGGCGCCAGAATCCTTGAATAAGGAAGAATATGCCACTTTTCTTAAAACAGTACCTATCTCTTTTGTTGCCATTGATGAAGCACATTGTATTTCAGAATGGGGGCATGATTTTAGACCAGAATACCGGAATTTAAAGCATATTATCAAGCAATTAGGTGATGTTCCTATAATTGGTCTTACTGCAACAGCGACTCCAAAAGTACAGGAAGATATTCTTAAAAATCTGGATATGTCCGATGCAACAACATATAAAGCATCGTTCAACAGACCTAATTTATATTACGAGGTTCGTACCAAAACCAAAAATATCGAATCGGATATTATTCGTTTCATCAAACAACATAAAGGCAAATCAGGAATTATTTATTGCCTGAGCCGCAAAAAAGTAGAGGCTATTGCCGAAGTTTTGCAGGTCAACGGAATAAGTGCCGTACCATATCACGCAGGTTTAGATGCCAAAACACGCGCCAAACACCAAGACATGTTTCTTATGGAAGATGTAGATGTGGTGGTTGATACGATTGCCTTCGGAATGGGAATTGACAAACCCGATGTGCGTTTTGTCATTCACCATGACATTCCCAAATCATTAGAAAGTTATTATCAAGAAACAGGTCGCGCCGGTCGTGATGGAGGCGAAGGACATTGCCTGGCTTATTATTCCTATAAAGATGTAGAAAAACTTGAAAAATTCTTGTCCGGAAAACCTGTTGCCGAACAGGAAATAGGTTTTGCTTTATTGCAAGAAGTCGTGGCTTACGCCGAAACTTCAATGTCAAGAAGGAAATTCTTATTGTATTATTTTGGTGAAGAATTTGATAGCGAAACTGGTGATGGTGCCGATATGGATGATAATGTTCGCAATCCAAAAGTTAAAATTGAGGCGCAGGATCAAGTGGTTAAATTACTTGAAGTGGTACGTGATACCAAGCATATTTACAAGTCCAAAGAAGTTGTTTTTACGTTGATAGGTCGAGTAAATGCCATGATAAAAGCGCATAGAACCGATGTTCAGCCGTTTTTTGGTTCTGGGCTTGATCATGACGAAAAATATTGGATGGCATTATTGCGACAAGTTCTTGTTGACGGATTATTGTCGAAAGATATTGAAACGTATGGCATCGTAAAAATTACCGAGAAAGGATTAGATTTTATCAAAAAACCAATTTCTTTCATGATGTCTGAAGATCATGAATATAATGAAACTGAAGACGAAGCTATTGTAACTGCTGCGAAATCAGCCGGAGTTGCTGATGAGGCATTGATGGGAATGTTGCGTGATTTGCGTAAAAAGGTTGCCAAACGTTTGGGAGTTCCACCTTTTGTAGTTTTTCAAGATCCATCTCTCGAAGATATGGCTTTGAAATATCCAGTTTCGAATGAGGAACTGATAAATATTCACGGTGTTGGCGAAGGAAAAGCAAAAAAATATGGTAAAGAATTCCTAGAATTAATCAGTCGTTACGTCGAAGATAATGATATTGTTCGGCCGGATGATTTGGTTGTAAAATCAACAGGTGTCAACTCAGTGAATAAGTTGTATATCATTCAAAATATTGACCGAAAATTACCTCTCGATGATATCGCTTCTTCCAAAGGATTAAACATGGACGCTTTGATAACTGAAATGGAACAAATTGTAAATTCAGGAACCAAGTTAAATATCAAATACTGGATTGATGAAATGCTTGATGAAGATCAGCAAGAGGAAATTCACGACTATTTTATGGAATCCCATTCGGATAACATCGAAGAAGCTTTGAAGGAATTCGAAGGCGATTATGATCTTGAAGAATTGCGATTAATGCGTATCAAGTTTATCAGCGAAGTGGCGAATTAGATTTCAGATTTCAGATTAAGAAGTTTAAACATCTCCCTTTAATAAATAATAATATATACAAAAACGTTTTGGTTTCTCAGGGCGTTTTCGTTTTTTTTCTACCTGCTACCTGCTACCTAAAAAACTTCTCCTCGATGTGGCTTCAAAGCATCACGAACTTGGATCATCGTTTCATCGGCAACAACCATAAAAGCGATGGCGTGCATTTCACCAAAAGTCTCGAATCCAGTGATATTTGGTGATAATTTTTCGGCAACAATATATTGTTTCAAATGAATTTCATGGTGCTCAGCCGTTTTTGCCGAAACTTCTCCGCGAAAATCCCATATTAGTTTTATTTGTCGAGACATTGCTTTTGTTTAAAGTTTAAGATCGCAAAGTTACAAAGTCTGATTTTAAAATGAGTTACAGATTCAATAAACAAATTCGCCTCAAAGTACTATTTTTGCATTTCGTTATTGTTTTTAAATAACTTAATCAACTGCCACAATGCCACAAGAACTTCTTTTTCAAGTATCTCCCGAAATAGCTTCAAATGAAGTATTACTCAAAGAACATATTGCCAAATTAATCCGGCTTGACGCCAAAGAAATCCAGCATGTTTCTATCCTAAAGCGCTCTATTGATGCCCGACAAAAATCCGTGAAATTCAATTTGAAAGTCGCTATTTATTTGGTTGGAGAAACTTTCGAAGAAAATAAAATCAAAATCCCAGAATACAAAAATGTTGCCAATTCACAAGAAGTTATCGTTGTGGGCGCTGGTCCCGCAGGATTATTTGCCGCTTTGCAATTGATAGAATTGGGGCTGAAACCTATATTAATCGAACGCGGAAAAGACGTTCGCGGTCGCCGTCGTGATTTGAAAGCCATCAATGTCGATC
Source organism: uncultured Bacteroidota bacterium (assembly GCA_903837025.1). GTDB lineage: Bacteria > Bacteroidota > Bacteroidia > Flavobacteriales > Flavobacteriaceae > Flavobacterium. The sequence goes on from CAILTC010000459.1 coordinate 4,536, forward strand.
ACCTTGTTGATGAAGATTCTAATTATTGTTTTGGCGAAGGCGGAGCAGGAACCTATTCCGACGGAAAATTATATACCCGTTCTAAAAAACGAGGTGATGTGACCCGAATACTTGAATTATTAGTCGCTTTCGGTGCATCACCAGATATTCTTGTCGATGCACATCCGCACATTGGTACCAATAAATTACCGCAAATCATACAAGATATTCGGGAGAAAATAATCGAAATGGGAGGTATTGTCCTTTTCGAAACGCGTTTA
>CAILTC010000460.1 GCA_903837025.1 uncultured Bacteroidota bacterium
CTATTTCGTCATTTGGCGGACTTGAAGTTCAGGTTTCAGGACTAAATAATGGATTTAATGTATATCGGGTAGGTTCAGAAGCTAATTTAATTTGGCCAAGATTTTTAACTCCTTTTGAAATTAAATCTTCTAGTGGTTTTGTACCAAAAACCAAGGTAACATTGGGTTATGAATTTCAAAACAGGACCCAATTGTATTCATTACAAACTCTTAAAAGTTCATTTGGGTATTTATGGAAAGAAAATGTTCGAAAAGAACACCTTTTAAATATTACTGAAATTACTTATGCTGGACCACAAAACGTAAGCGCTTTGTATGAAAGCCAAATCGTAACAAACCCAACTCTTGGAAAAGTAATCGAAAAACAATTGATTTTTGGTCCCAATTACACCTATACGTACACCAATACGATGGATAAACGAAAAAAAAATACTTTCTATTACAAAGCTGGTATAGATCTTTCAGGAACAATTACCGGAGTAATTACCAAAGCAAAAAGTAGTGATCCTGTTAAAATATTTGGTGTTCCGTTTAGTCAATTTATAAAAGTAGAAAGCGAATTCAGACATTACTATAAATGGAGTGAAAACTCCCAACTCGCTAGTAGAATTATTGTAGGAGCAGGATTTGCATACGGCAATTCTCAAGAAATGCCATACATAAAACAATTTTTTATTGGCGGAACAAATAGCCTGAGAGCCTTTCGAGCGCGCTCCATAGGTCCAGGAAGTTATGACGGATCAGCTACAATAAGTTCTTTTTTGCCCGACCAATCGGGAGATGTCAAACTTGAATTTAATACCGAATATAGAGCCCAAATTTATGGTCTTGTAAAAGGGGCTTTATTCTTAGATGCAGGAAATATATGGCTTATGAATAATGATCCAGAGAAACCGGGTTCACAATTTTCTAAAAATTTCATGAACGAAATTGCTGTTGGTGCTGGAGCTGGACTGCGTTTTGACTTTTCTTTTCTTATTCTTCGAACAGACCTCGCCTTCCCTATTCGAAAACCTTATTTAACAGATGGACAGCATTGGATTTTAAATCAAATCAATTTTGGTAACAGTTCTTGGCGTAAAGAAAATTTAGTTTTTAATTTAGCTATTGGCTATCCTTTTTAGAGAATTTAAAAAACTACTATAGCAATCATTTTCTAAAAAAGAAACGGTTCAAATTCTGTTTTTAAGTCAAAATGCATGATTTAGATGAACTAATCTTAAATGTGTGAATAATGTAACACATTTCTAAAAATATGAAATAGTTTTTGTAACAAACTACAATACTTTTATTCTTCCAAACAAAATTGTTTTGAAGACTTTTTAAAGGGCTTATTTAATAGTATTCTTCCTGATTTGACAGGTTGGCGAAATGGCATCAAGAACATAGAGGTTTTCCAACTTTCCGTCTATGGCCAACGAAAAGGCACACGAGCTTGATACCCATTAATCAGAAGAAGCTATTTTAAAAGGAGTCTAAAAGAATATTAATGCTCTATTTCTGTATCGATTTCTAACCAAATCATCAAAAGTTTATATCCTATTGTAAGTACAATTGCACCCAAAAATAATCCGATAAAACCGTTATAAACAAAGCCTCCGATCGATCCAATAAAAATTACCATCATAGGTGCAGGAGCATTTCTTCCTAATAAAATGGGTTTTAGAACATTATCTGATAACAGCGCAATTGCTAACCAAATGGCAAGAATTACTGCCGATGTAGTACTAGAAACCGAAAACATATAAATCGCAACCGGAATTACAATTGGTGCTAATCCCACTTGTACAATGGCAAGAATAAGACATAAAATCGTCCATAAACCTGCAAAAGGAACTCCAGCAACAAAGAAACCAATTCCTGCCATTACAGCTTGAATAACGGCAACACCAAAAACGCCTTTAATTACATTTCGAATCGTAATTATCGTTATCGACACAAAATTATCTCCGTTTGAACCCGCTATTTTTCTAAATATTTTTCTAGAAATAACTACCGATGAATCCGAATAAATAAGCAAAAAACCAGCTATAATTATTGAAATACTAAAATAGATAATTCCTTGCCCAAGACCCGCTAATGTCATTAACAACCATGTTCCGTACTCTTTTACCTGATCGGAATATTTCAAAATTACTTCTTGTAAATTGTCTGAGGAAAGTTGCCAAAAATCAATTATAGGTTTTGCTATAGAAGGCCAGTTGGCGGTATTCCCAGCTGGTGATGGAATCAAAGGTTTTCCTGCAGCATATATTTGTTGAAAATAATTCAAGCCTTCGTACAAAGAATATAAAATCAAACCACTCGGAATTATTATTATACTTAATAATAAACTTATGAGAACTATCGTGGCAATTGATTTTCTTCCTCTAAAAATCTTCACAAATGTATTATGAATTGGATAAATGGCTATGGCAATTACTACTGACCAAATCAGAATTAAAATAAAAGGCTTTAAAATAGCATAACACCACATCAACAACAAAGACAAAATGCCAAGTCGTATGATAAGATCAACAATTTTTTCGAAATTATATTTTGACAAATTAAAATTATCTTGCTTCATGATTCTTCCATTTTTATTTAAAGTAAATGTATAAATTTTAATTCGCTGTAATCTAAATTAATTCAAATGCTTAAAATGTTTTTCGTTTCTGTAAACCAATCGCAATAAACTTGGCAATACAATCAGCAATAATGGCATCGCAATCAAGAAACCACCAATCACGGCGATGGCTAACGGTTGATGCAATTCGGAGCCTGTTCCAATACCAATTGCCAACGGAAGTAAAGCAATAATAGCGCCCAAAGCAGTCATTAATTTTGGTCGCAATCGGGTTGAAATAGAAAATACCAACGACTGGTTCACATTCCTATCCAACTTAAATGTTTCTCGAAATTGTAGAAAGGTAAAAATGGCGTTTTCACTAATGATCCCAACAATCATAATAATTCCAGTATAACTGCCCACATTCAGTGGTGTATTGGTAATAAACAACAAAATATAACTTCCTGAAATTCCCAAAACAGATATAAAAAGTATCACAATTGCCGCTCTAAAATCCCTAAAAAGGAATAAAATAACACCAAATATTAGCAAAGAAGATGCAATTAAAATCATCAATAATTCCTTGAAAGATTGTTGCTGATCCTTATAAGCTCCTGCGTATTCGATGTAATAACCACTTGGCAAATGAATAGTACTAGACACTTTCTTCTGAATTTCTGTCATCACGCTTCCTAAATCTCGATTGTTCAATCTTCCGGTGACAACGCTCATCATTTGCAGATTTTCACGTTCTATTTCGGCTACTCCTTTTTGGGCAGAAATAGTAACCAAACTCGAAATAGGAATAGATTGACCGTTTGGCAAAAATATTCTGAGTTTTTTAATGTCTTCCAAGCTTCTTTTTTCGGAATTTTTATAGATTAATCGGATTGGAGTTATCCGTTCATTTTCTAATAAGTTACCAATAACATTGCCTTCAAGAGCAGTTTGCATCTGAAATTGCAAATCAGCAGGCGTGATTCCGTATTGCGCTAATTGGCGGTAATTGGGAACAATACTTATCGAAGGACCTGCTAAAACAATGCCGTCAAAAACATCGGCAGTTCCTTTTACATTTCGAATAATTCGGGAAACATCCTTAGCAACTTTCTCTAATTCTTTTGGGTCATTGCCAAAAATTTTGACTTCTATTGGCGAAACCGAAGTCATCAAATCGCCTAACATATCGCCAATAACTTGCC
>CAILTC010000461.1 GCA_903837025.1 uncultured Bacteroidota bacterium
ATCCCAATCCGGTTCCTCCAAATTTTCTATTTGTAGAGTTGTCTTCTTGAACAAATGATTTAAATATTTTTTCGCTATTTACTTCTTTTATACCAATACCTGTATCTTTAACAGCGAACTTAATTGTAGTCCATTTATCATCTGATGTTATTTCTTGATTAAGCTCTAAACGTATTTCTCCATGACTAGTAAACTTAATGGCATTACTCAACAAATTAACCAAAATTTGTTTTAAGCGCACGGAGTCCGCAATAATGTAATGCGGAATATTTTTGTCCATTTGAAAAACAAAATTTAAGTTTTTCTTATTCGCTTGAAGCTTAAATAAATCTACAACTTGATGTGTTAATTTAAATAAATCAACATCCTCAAGATTTAGTTCTAATTTTCCTGACTCTATTTTAGAAAAATCTAAGACATCATTAACAATATGCATTAATAAAGTAGCAGATTCATTAACGGTTGTCATATATTCTAATTGATTTTCGCCTAAATCAGATTTCAATAATAAATGTGTAAAACCAATAATTCCATTCAGTGGAGTTCTAATTTCATGACTCATATTAGCAAGGAAATCTGTTTTAGCTTTATTAGCAGCTTCTGCTAACTCTTTAGATTTAATGAGTTCTATTTCGATTTGTTTCCTTTCTGTAATGTCAAAAAAGCTAATAACTATTTCAATGATTTCTCCTTTTTCATCAATTACAGGAAATCCATTTGTTAAAACCCACATTGTTTCAGTCTTTGCTCTTTTTACTCCTAGTACATAATTTTTGATAGGTTGTTTAGTACTTAAGATAATATTTAAAGGAGATCTTTCGGTAGACATTATTAGACCTTTCTCTGTTAATAAAATACTATCTAAACCAATCCACTTATTATTAGTTTCGTTATCCTTAACTAAACCAAGTAGTTTATCTGCTTCTTGATTACTGAAAATTATAGAAGAGTCAGGAGCATGAACAACAATACCTGCATCTAGATTAAGTAATAAACCTCGATATCTCTCTTCGCTTTTTTTGAGTGCAAAATCAGTTTTTTTTGTTTTAGTAATGTCTCTCGAAAGAATGATGAAATGAGTATTATGATCTTCGTTGATCTTCATAGGAGCTACCGAAAGTTCAAACCAATGTTTTCCATTTGATAAATCAATCGAATACTGTTTTCCTGTTGAAAATCCTTTTTCAGACGCTTCATTGATAGCAGATTGACATATTTCATACACATTTGGAGGCAACACTTCGGAGAATTTTTTTCCAAGAAATAATTCTGGAGGCATTGCTAATAAATCATTTCGTCTGGTATGGTAGTTGTAAATATGACCATCAATTCCAACTTCAAAAAGCAAATCTGGAATAGCATCTAGAATAGCTTCCATTTTTTGAAGTACTTTATTTGCATTTAACTCCGCAAGCTTACGATCTGTAATATCGGTTGTTGTTCCTATATAACCTATTATTTCATTATCCGAATTGAGTTCAGGAATTGCTTGACCTATTACCCATGCAATTGATCCATCAGGTCTAACAAATCGATATTCAGATACCGATTTTTCCTTTTTGGACATAGAATCCATCCATCCCTCAAATAATTTAGCGCTGTCTTCTTCATGCACAGCTCTAATCCAACCATTACCCATAGCCCCCTGAAAAGAAATTCCTGAAATTTCACACCAACGTTGATTTACATACGTTGTACTTCCAGAAGCGTCTGTACGGAAAATTCCAACGGGGGAAACTTCTGTAAGCGTTTGGTATCTGTGTTCGCTTTCTAAAACAGAAAGTTCAGCTTTTTTTCGTAGCGCTTCTTTTTCAATATTTTCAAGGGCATAAGCTACATCACCTGTAGCTTCTTCTAGTAATGCAATTTCCTCGGAATCAAAAAAGTTTTTTTCATCTGCATAAAAAGTAATCGCTCCAATTGTGTTTCCAAATTTTTTGATAGGTAATGACATCGAAGATAAATAGCCTCTTTTTAATGCTTCATTTCGCCATGGTACCATTCGCGAATCATTTTCTATATCATTACATATTATATATTTTCCTTCTCTCAGAGCAGTTCCTGTAGGACCTCTGCCTTCGGGTTTTTTATCATTTATTGTAATTTTTTTTATTGTTGACAAATAACCGTTGTCTTCACCTGAAATCATGGTCGGAATCACCTCTTTTGTCTCTTCGTTAATCAAACCTATCCAAGTCATTCTAAACTTTCCTAAATTGACAGCAATATCACAAGTTTCTTTAAAAAGCGTTTGTTCATTTGTAGTACGAACAATCATTTGGTTTATCTGACTGATAAATAAATAAAGTCGATTTGCTTTAATTATTTTTTGTTCAGCAACAATTCTTTCGGTAACATCTGTAATAATTCCATGACAAATTACAGATCCTTCTGGTTCAAGTTCAGGTAAAGAATTGATTTCATGCCAAACTAATCCTTTTTTAGGATGGAAGTAACGATAGGTTCCTTTTAAGGGAATTAATTTAGTTTTGGTTTCGAGAATGCCTTTCATAACATTTTCAATATCATCAGGATGAATTAAAGAAAATATTTTATTTGCGTCGTTCTCTATTGCAGAATGAGTAAACCCATAAATGTCCTCAACAGCATCACTAGCATAAGGATATGTTAATAAACCGTCATTGTTTTGCCGCATCGAATAAATTAATCCAGGAGAGGTTTTAGTAATTTTAACAAATTTATCTCTTTCTATTCTAAGTTTTTCTTCCCCTTTTTTTCTTTCAGTAATATCTCGAAGATTAGCAATTAAACCATGTATTTCTGGATCATGTAACATATTATTGATAATACCTTCTAGCCAAATGTAACGCCCATTTTTATGCCTTACTTTGAATGAAATAGGAAATAGTTTTCCAGGATTTTCAATGGCTTTATGAAATACTTCTTGTACAACTTCTTGATCATCGGGATGAAGATATTTTTTAGTATAATTTTTTTCAAACTCATCATGAGACCAACCAGTAAGACGTTCGGCAGAAGTACTTCTGAAAATAGTGTGCATATTTTCATCAATCAAAGAGATAATAGCATCATTATTTTCTAACATAGCACGAAAACGCTTTTCATCTTGAATAATCTTAGCTTCTATGATTTTCTTATCGGTTATGTCTCTATCAAAACCTAGATATCTATTTTCCGAAATTTTAAGAATACTGTATGATCTCCAACGGATTTTACCGTTTTTACAAACGGATTGTGTTTCTCCTTTAATGCTTCCTTTTTCAATAAGAATCTTGAATTGCTCTTTTGACTTTTCTTTAAAATCTGGGAGAGATAAATCTCCAAATTTCATCTTAAGAAGTTCCTCTTTAGGATAGCCCGTAAATTTACAAGAGGCTTGATTAATTTCTAAATAATTTCCTTTCTCATCCAAAATGAAAATTCCATCAGGTGCATTTTCTAAGTAATTTTTGAATTTTGAATTACTTTCCTCTTCAATAACTTTTAAGTTAAAGTCAATTTTCGCCTGCTCTTTTACTTTTATTATTGCTTCGGCTTCTTTTTTTAAACTAATGTCTTGAGTATTCCCTCTTATAGCATAAATTTTTCCTTGATTATCTAATACAGGAAAAACCTTTTCATATAACCATTTTACTCTGGTAGCACCAAAAAGTGCTTTTTGTTCCAACTCAAAAGGAGTAAGATTTAAAATTAATTCATCTATTTTATTCTGAAATAATACTATATCCTCTGCCGAAAAATGGTTTAAATATTCTTGAAATAAATCTTGATTTTGATTTTTTTCTAATATTTGATAAAGTTCATCGGACCATATGGTTTGTTTTTGAGAATTCAAATTAAATTCCCAAGTACCAATTTTAGCTATTTTTTGAGCAAAATTCAATAAATTTTCACTTCTAATTAATTCTTCTTGAGCTTTTCTAATTTCAGAAACATCTCTTCCAATAGCATAAATATCATTTGCGGAAATAGTTTTGCAGTCCATTGAATCGTTACATAACATCCTCCTTTTTTTAAAAATCTATTCTCAAAATTAATTGTTGGATTCCCCTTAGCTAAACTTTCAATTTCCTTCAAAGACCTTTCTAAGTCATCCGGATGCAAAAGATTGACTAAAGAATGGTGGAGTAATTCCTCTTTAGAATACCCTAAAATTTGTAAAAATGCGGGATTAATTTCTTTAAAAAAAGCATTTGTTCCTACAACACAAACTAAATCATTAGATTCTTCAATAAAAAATTTAAACTTAGATAAAAACTCTTCTTCTTTTGTTAATCGTTCTATATCTATGTTTTGCTCTTTTATTTTTTTTATTAATTCTTCGTATGTAGGCTTTTCATTTTTCATAATTACTGATAAATAAAAAATAATTACTATTAATTTATAATTACAGTGTAAAAATAATAAAAAAACCGATGGGTGTAATTAAATTATTTGATTTTTAATATTGTTTATTGGTCTATCAAAAATAAATTTATTGATGAATTGAACCAATGTTAATGCTGTTATTTTTGCTAAAATCCGTGTTTTAAATCCTTGAAAAGATTTAGCACAATTGTTTCTAATTTTGAATTGGTCACACAATTGTGAAAATAATGTTTCAATTCTTTTTCTTGATTTTCTAAAGATATAAGCTTGTGGTTTATAGTCTTTTTGACTTTTCCTTTTAGGCGTTTCTAATTTAATATTTACTGTTTGAAATAAATCCAATTGAATAGTCTTTGATAAATAACCTTTATCTCCAAGTAACACACAATCAGATATTTATTGTTTTATATTTTTCAAAAAATGCACATCGTGAACTTCTGCTTTTGTAGTATCTAATGAATGGAAAATACCTAACATAGAACAAACTCCGTGAAGTTTATATCCATAAAACCAAGTGTTTTGCGAAGCACAAAATCCTTTTGACGGAGCTGTTTCAAACTCTTTTTTACAGATTTTAATTCTTCGATGACGAGCAAATTTGCAAATCTCAAAAGGCATACTGTCAACAATAAAATAATCTTCAAACTCCAAAAAACGAGACGCTAATTTTAATCGAACTTGTTCTGTAAACAAAAACAATTTTCTTCTTCTTTTATTGAACTGACTTCGCTCAATTAAATTTGAAATTTGACTAACATTAATTGATTTAAACAATGAGTTTTCACTGTCAATTAACATAAATTCAGCAGTTAAACTAAGTGCAACTACTTCTAAATCAGACGTTTTTTTATTTCGACAGACACCTGATTTATATTCTAATTCACA
>CAILTC010000462.1 GCA_903837025.1 uncultured Bacteroidota bacterium
GGAGCAATTAAGCTGATAGCAGTTCCTTTTGCATCGGCACGACCTGTTCGACCAATACGGTGCATGTATAATTCTGGAAGTTCAGGCATTTCAAAGTTGATTACGTGCGTAATATTCGAAATATCCAAACCCCTCGCCATAATATCGGTGGTGATTAAACCCCGAAGATTTCCTTCCTGAAATTCAGCCATCGTACTCAAACGATAATTTTGTGATTTATTCGAGTGAATAACCCCAAACTGGCCTTCGAAATCTTCTTCGATTCTGGTATGAACCATATCCGAAATTTTCTTGTTATTGACAAAAACCAAGACGCGACTCATGTCCTCGTTGGTTTGTAATAAGTGCTTTAACAGATTTATTTTGGTGTTAAAGTTAGGCGCTTTATAAGTGATTTGCTTGATGTTTTCTAATGGAGTTCCAGATGCAGAAAGGGTTACTTCTTCAGGATAATCAAAATAATCATTCAAAATGGCATCTACTTCATCCGTCATAGTTGCCGAAAACAGGATATTTTGACGTTTTTTTGGCATCATGGCCAAGATAGCTGTCAATTGGGTACGGAAACCTAAATTCAGCATTTCGTCAAACTCATCGATGACCAATTTTTGCATTTCTTCAAAACGGATCACATTGTCTAATGTTAAATCCATGATTCGTCCAGGTGTTCCCACTAGAATATCGCAGCCTTGATAAACCGTTGTTTTTTGAGTATTAATGTTGACCCCTCCAAAAATACCAATGGTGCGCACCGACATATATTTTGTCAATTTTTCAACTTCCTCAACGACTTGTACAACAAGTTCACGTGTAGGAACCAAAACCACAATTTTGGGAGTATGTCCCGGAGTGAATTTATATAATTTTAATAAAGGCAACAAGTAAGCAAATGTTTTACCGGTACCGGTTTGTGCAATTCCCATCATATCACGTCCTGACATTATCACAGAAAAAGTTTTTTCCTGAATGGGAGTTGGTGTTACAAATCCTAAATCATCGATTGCTTTTTGTACTGATTTAGGGAGATTGAATTGTTCGAAAGTGGTCATAAAACGTAAATTTTGTGCAAAGGTACACTTTTTTTAAGCATACATGAACTTGTTTATGTAATGACTTCATTTTTAATTAGTAGCACTTTTTTATTGCAAAAATCGTCTCACTCTTAAAACCAATTCTATTGGATTAAAAGGTTTTGCTATAAAGTCATCAACTCCTAATTTGAACCCTTCAATAACGGTTTGATCTTCTTTTCCTAAGGACGAAACAATTATTACGGGAATTGTTGGATGATTTTTTTTGGCAAAAGCAGTAATTTCTAAGCCTGATTTATAAGGCATCATAACATCGGTAATAATCAAATCAGGAAGTATTGTTCCGATTTTATTGATACCGTCGTTTCCATCTTTTGCAATTTCAATGTGATACCCTTCTTTTTTTAGAATAAATTCTAAAATCTTGATTATTAAGTTATCATCTTCAATTATTAGTATTTTTTTCATTTGGGTAATTAAAAGTTATTTTTTATTTTTTAGACATTTAAGTCATAGCAACTGATTTGCTGATTTATTTGAATTTTAAATTCCACATCACGGTTAGGGAATATATCCAAAAATAATTGCCTTGATCAAAGCTTATTTCTTGATGTGTAAGTCCAAATTGAGTTCCCCATGCGTTTTGTTTATTGGAAGAAGAAAAATAATAGGACAAATTGATTTTCTGTGATTTTAGGTTAACAATTGGCGTAATAGTACTACTGATGTTGAATTGATTATTTTCTGGAGAAAAACCTATTCCGGCAGATATCCCAATATAATTATCGGAGTCACTGCCATAGTTTCGGTACGTAAAAGTTCCTGATTTACTCACTCCTTTATCGCCAGGTGTTAAATAGGGACGAAATGAAAAATAGCCATTTCCTTTATACCAACCCACAGATCCAGTATAAATAGTAGTGTTTGTGGAGTATTTCAGCGCTCTGAAACCAAGTGAAACCTCAAAGCTTTTTGGCAATGATTTATAGAGCTCTGCTCCATATCTAAAATCGGGAAACAGAAATGAATTTGAAAATCCAAAATTAGCATAAGCATATAATCCTTTTGTAATTTTGGGATACATATCAACTTCATATTGCATTCCGTTTTCATTAAATCGTCGATTAAAATTTACTTTTGCAATAATGCTTCCATACTGTGTTTGTCTTCCATAATTTAGGTTGTAATATTGCATTGGATCAAATGTTTTTGAATAAAAATCAACAGATGAATTAATTCCAATAGTATTTTGACTTAATAAATTATTTAAACTTAATTTATAATCTTTGGCATTCTGATCGGCTGGATTTTGATTTATTGCCAGCTGAATTGTAGCTAAAGCCTCTTGCGGATTGCTTGTTTTTTCTTGTGCTTTAGCTTTTAAATATAAAATTTCGGGATCAAGTTTGAATATATCCAATGCTTTATTCGACATTTCTAGCGCAATAAAAGGCGTATCTCCCCATATTTCATTTTTAATTGCCGCAATCCATGTATCTTTTCTATTAGAATCTTTGTCTAAAATTACCGCAAATTCTTTTCTTGCTTTTATATAATCGCCATCCCAAGAATAAGTGGTTGCCAAAAAGGAACGGACATCTTGGTAGTTTGGATATTTTGTTAAAATGAATTGCAAAGTATCCTGGGCTTGTTTGCGTTGCTGGTTAAATGCCATTTTACGCGCATTTTCAAAAGATTTGTCAGGATCTCCTTTGAAAATTTTTTGTTGTCCAAACATTGGAAGGACACTTAAAAAAGCCACAATAAAAGTTAGTTTTAGTACTCTTTTTGAACTCATTTTTTTAAGGATTTTTTAAAATTTAAGTAATCCATATTCTCAGGATATATTTTTAAAAGGCTATCAATAGTTTTAGTGGCCTTATCGTTATTTTTTGCTCGTTCATAAGCTTTGGCCAATTTATACCCTAATTCAGGATTTTTCACTTGATTGCCTAGTCCTTTTTTTGCGATTTTAATTGCTTTCGCATCTTGATTAGACCAATTGTATAAGTCCATTAATGCCAAATAACTATCATTGTAAAAAGGAGTTCTTTTTACCACTTCTAACAATTCAATTTCAGCGTTTTTATAATCACCATCCCAAGCTAATGTTCTAGCTTTTAGTGTTCTTGTGTCTGAGAAATTGGGCTTTTGATTTAAAAGATAATCACATATTAATCGGGCATTTTTATGGTCTTTTTTGAATGCCAAATCCCGAGCCAATAGGAAAGCCTGATCCGAATCTAATCCTTTTGTTAATTTTTGTATTGTTGCTAATTCTTCATTTGTAAATTTAAATAATGGTTTTTTAAAGCTAGTTGCGCTGTTGGTGATTTTATTCTTTAGCGTTAAGTAGGCATTTAATTTTTTAAAATCATTAAAGGAATTCGTTATCGTATCAAGCATGTTATTGTTTGTCTCAATAATATTTAAATTTTGATCAATCTTAAATATAGTTCCGTCTGAGTAAAAATAGTCCTGATATACAAAATCATTAATAGCACCTTTGTATCTCATAAGCGGAATATTTTGTGTGCTTCTAAATTGTCTTGCAGTATCTAAACCTTGGCCCAACCAAGAGGTTTTTTCTATTTTTTTGAGGTTATAATTCTTCGATAAAAAAGAAACTAAACTTGGTGTGATATCACGATGCGATGAAATAGATTTAAATTTTGCCGTTTTCTTCAACATTGGACTGTATATGTATAATGGAACATGAAATCTTGACAAATTATCCTTTTGAGGAATTGGTATTAATCGGTGATCACCCGTAATTATAAAAATAGTATTTGCGTATTCGGGTCTCTTTGAATAGGCCTCGATGAAGTTTTTTATTGAATTGTCAGTATAAAGAAGTCCAGCGAATATATCTTTATATTCACTCATTTTATTTCTTTCGATAAAGGATTTTGTTTTTAAAATTTGATCTACTTTTCCTAAATAAATGTTTTTAGAAGGAAATTCGAATGGTTCATGATTAGAGAGTGTCATTATAATATCTAATCGAGGTTGTTTTTTATCATTTAATTCAGATAATGTTTTTCTGAATATTTCAGAATCAGGATAGCCCCAAGAAAATCCACCTTCATTCTTTTTAGTTGCTACATATTTTGGACCAAATTTATTTATATCGACGATGTTATCGATGCCATTATATTCTAAAAAATTGTTTTTTCTTTCAAAAGAGGCGTCATCTCCACAATAATATGAGGATGTATATCCATTTGATTTTAGAATACTAATTAACGAATTATGTTTAGGGAGCTCTTTTATTTCCATAAAACCATTTTCGCCAAACGGTAATGACCCCATTATTGAGGGTAATGCACCAAATGTTCTTCCTGCATTACTCATGAAGTTTTCCCAATAGAGCGATTTTGATGTTAATGAATCTAAATAGGGAGTAAAGCCGTTATATTCGCCTTGATCAACAAAATCACTACCAAGGCCTTCTACAATGATGAATACTATATTTGGACTTTCTTTATGAATATTGAAAAAGGAAGATAAGACGTCTTTTGTATCTGAAAAAGGTTTCTCCATAGGAAATTCTTTTTTGTACGATATATTAGCTGCTGATGCTATAGCTTTATCCTTTTTCGATCTTAAAATGTCAGCCAGTAAGAAATGTAATTTGTTTTGCGAAGTGGGTTTATTTGTACTTGCAACCAAAAAATTTATAGTACCCAAAATAAAAAGGCCTATAAGTACATATTTGAGGTTGATTTTTGAACTTAATACATTGAATAATCGATTTAAACCTAAGAAAATAAAGGGTGTAATTATAAAAGGCAAAACCATTACAAACGATAATGATATTGATGAAGTAATAGTTGTATAAATGTCTTTAAGACTATAACCTATAAGATCTGCACCCAGATTAATATGTGTGGTTAGGCTGTAGCCAATCAAAGCAAGCTGGATGATTATAATTGTTGAGAATATAATATTGACAACTATTATTCCTAAAGATGTTTTAGCGCTTTTCAATACTAAATATACAGGGAAAAAGACTAGTCCTATTGCTAATCCCATAGAAAAATCATTTAATATTTTGTTTGCAAATAACAGTATATTGAAATTTTTAATTATTTCAATTAAACTTAACAAGCAAAATATAATTATCAATGATATCGTTGAAAAGATATATTCGGAGCTATTTTTATAAGACAATTTTGGATTCATATTTTTGGGCACTTTTTCGATTGTAATTTTCGTTGCTAACTTAATATTTAAACGGACTCTTTTCTTGGAAATAGTTTTTTGTTAATTTTTTGTGATTCAGATACGTTAAAATTTTGTTCGATGAGATCCTTTTTGTCAGTAGTAAACCCTGCCCGAGTCATTTCACCCCAAGCACTTTCTTTGTTTATTAAATAAAGCCAATACCCTTTAAGCGAAGCATAAATAGTAATTGGATGGTAAAATATTGGTTCAATAAAAACCATTATTAACAATATGAGAACTTCTTTTATACCCGTGTAATGTTTGTAAATTATTTGATCCAATAAAACGGAAACCAATGTTATTGTTGTGTAAAACAGGTAGATGAAAAAAGTTA
>CAILTC010000463.1 GCA_903837025.1 uncultured Bacteroidota bacterium
AATGATTTTTCAAACGGCACACGTTGTAAAATACTTCGTCCCAAAGTTACTTCATCTGCATATTCTAATTCATCCCCTACAGCTATTCCCCGCGCAATTGTAGAAGTAATAATCTCGCAATCCTGAATTTGCTTATAAATATAAAAGTTTGTTGTATCCCCTTCCATTGTTGAGCTTAACGCAAAAATTATTTCGGTTATATTCCCTGATTTAATTTTTTCGACTAAGGTTATAATATTTAATTGGCTAGGACCGATACCATCTATTGGTGAAATTTTACCACCAAGAACATGGTAAATACCACGAAATTGCCCTGTATTTTCTATTGCCATTACATCCCGAATATCTTCTACAACACAAATAATTTGCTTATCCCTTTTAATATTGGAACAAATTTCGCAAATAGAATCATCGGAAATATTATGACAACTCACACAAAACTTCACTTCTTCGCGCATTGTTGTTAAGGCTTGTGCCAAAAAACCTGTATGTTCTTTGGGCTGTTTCAATAAATGTAAAACTAATCGCAAGGCAGTTCGTTTCCCGATTCCGGGCAACTGAGCCATTTCGTTGACTGCTTTTTCTAAAAGTCGAGATGAAAATTCCATAGGTGCAAATGTACTAATTTGGTTCTTTAGGTTTAAGTAAAACAACTACATTTTAATAGAAAAATACTTTAATAAAACTTTCTACTGTAAATAAAAAAAGAGGCCTAAGCCTCTTTTATTTATTTGTTAAAAATCTTTTTAAACCATGATTTTTTTTCAGGAGTAACACCATAGCCATAACCATAGCCATAACCATAGCCATAACCATAGCCTCCATATCCTCCATATCCGTAGCCGCCATAACCATAACCTCTTTTGGTATGGGTATCATTAAGAAGGATTGCCATGTTAGGCAGTTTCTTTTCTTTATGCAAATTTTCAGGTATATGAAGCATACGTTTATCTAAATAATTAGAACGAACTACATATACAAAAGTATCGGCATGTTTGGCTAATATCATAGTATCCGAAACCAAACTAACAGGAGCGGTATCTACAAAAATGAAATCATATTCGTTTTTGAATTGAGCAAAAAGATCATCAATTCTTGTATTCATCAACAACTCAGTAGGATTTGGCGGAATACTTCCTGGGGGAAGTATATCCAAATGTTCATACTCTTCGGATTTTATAATACAATCTTCAATTTTAATAGTATTTGAAGATAAATAGTTTGTCAATCCCTTGTTCGTATTAGATAAGTTAAAATACTCCGGAAGTTTTGGATTTCTAATATCCATACCTATCAAAAGGACTTTTTTTCCAGAAAGCGCAAAAGTAACAGCTAAATTAACCGATAAGAATGTTTTCCCCTCTCCAGGTATTGTTGACGTTAAAAAGATAGTTTTAGCCTTTCCTTCCGTAACTTGATTCAACATAAAGTCAAGATTTGTCCGAACAATTCGCATCGCTTCAGCAGTTGCCGATCGACTGGTTTTTTCGATAATCTGACCGGGGGTCAGTGATCGAGGCACATCACCCAAAAACGGAATAGAAAATTTATTAGTGATATCAGTGCGATTTTTTACTTTAGTATCAAACAAATCAATCAAATAAATAATTCCGAACGGAATAAGGAAACCCAACAATAAAGCACCTAAATAAATAATATTCTTTTTGGGCTCAATCGCCTTTTTTGAAGCTTTAGCACTATCGATTACCCTGGCATTAGGCTCAGTTGCCGCCATATCTATAGCTGTTTCTTCTCTTTTTTGAAGTAGAAACAAGTATAATTCCTCTTTTACTTTTTGTTGTCTAGCGATTACTCCATACAAACGCTCTTGATTAGGAATTTTTCCTTTTTTAGCATCAAAAAGTTGCTGCTGATTTATTAAATTCCTTTTTTCTATGTTTAGGTTCGATTGCATTCGGTAAAGACTTGCTATTACATTCTGCTTAAGAGACGCAATATCCTGATCCAGTTTAGCCACAGAGGGATTCGCTACAGTAGCTGATTTTATAATACGGTTTCGTTCTAAAATGAGTTCATTATAAGAACTTATAAATCCAAGTGTTTCTCCCTGAACAGTAATAAGATTAGAAGGTAGTAAATCTGAATTAGTACTTTTTTTAATAAAGTCCAATATCGATGCAACTACATTCAACTGAACTTCGGTATCTATCTCTTTTTTATTATACTCACTAGCTCCTTCTATAAATAATTTTGCTTCGGTTTCTAAATCGGCAATGTTATTTGAGGTTTTAAAATGCTCTACATCCTTTTCTACACCATCTAATTCTTGAGTAATCAACACCAACCTACTAGCAATAAATTTTGACGTATTTTCAGAAATAAAATTCTTATCGGCAGCAGCAGCATCATTATAAACTTGAACTAAGTTATTAAGAAAATCTTCTTCTTTTTTGATAACAGGATCCGATATGGTAAGCGAAACTACTTTACTCGCTTTGCTCAACGGAACTACTTTAAGATTAGCTGAATAACTACCAACAACATCATCAATAGCGCTAACAATAATATCTAACGAATTGTGAACTAAATTTTTATGCGTTTTTGATTTACTAATAATTAAATCACAATTCCTAATTGAGATTAATTCACCATACTTAAATTCTTTTTTTCGCTTTAGAAGTTTAGCCGTTTTGCCATCGGAAAATTTACTTTTTAAAGCAAAGGTATTTGGAGTTAATTCAACAAATTCAAGTCCCATTCCATTAGTGAAAAATTCAGGCTTTGTATTTATAAAATCTACCGTAACGGGACCTTCTTTATAAAGCTCATTGTCAATCACATCCCCTTTTGCAAAAACACTAATGTTTAACTTCAGCTTCCTAATCGTTTTTTCTACTAAAGTTCTCGACTTAATAATTTCGATTTCATTATCTAAATTATTCTTCGAGTCATTTCCTATCCCAATATTGGATAAGACCGATAATTCCGAAAGCAGTCCGTTTGTCTTCTTTTCCTTTATTAAAATTGTAGTGTCCGCTTGATATTTAGGACTGGTGTACCTTACATAAATAAATGCTATACCAACAGACATAACAATTGCCAACACAAACCACAACCAATGAATTAGGTAATTGTCTAAGACATTTCTAAGTTGAAAATCTTCTTTTTGACTATTGTTTGAAATAGTATTATGATCCATAAAAAATTATTTTATTCTAGTAATAACTAACGTAATTAAACCAATCAATATAGAGGTAACAGATATCATAATTGTTGTGTTCGGCCCTACAGCTGAAGCATTTACTCGAACCTTATTAGGCTCTACATATACCACATCATTTTGAGTGAGATAATAAAAAGGGGAATTGATAAAATCAGCCCTTCTAATATCGACTCTATTATACGACTTTACCCCATTCAACTCCCTTATAATCAATATATTGTCTCTTTTTCCATAAACAGTCAGTTCATGAGCCATACCAATAGCTTCAATTAGAGTAATTCGATCTGAACTTACGGGATAAGTACCTGGCGCAGTAACCTCACCTTGAACTGATACCTTGAAATTCATTAGGCGAAGATTAACAATAGGGTTTTTAATATATTTCGCTATTTTTAACTGGATCATTTCAAGCACTTCAGATCGTGACAAACCACCAACTTTTAATTTTCCCAATATTGGAAAATCAATTACACCATTAACATCTACTAAATAGGATTGCAAAGATTCTGAACCTTGTTTTGAACCTTGTTTTGAACTACTTGAAGCACTGACCGAACCTAAATTAAAAGGAACAGCTGTTTCTGGATCATCAGCCGATACAATGATCATCAATAAATCGTCAGGTTGAATTTTAATTTCATAAGTATTTGGCTTTTCTTTTGACGCCAAACCATCAATATTCTGAAAATAGACAATGTCTTTTCTAGAAGCACAGGAGAATAACACAAGGGCAAAAAGAAAAAGTATTGATTTTCTTTTTGTGAAAAAACACTTCATAAAGTTTATTTTAAAGTTTGCAAATATAGACATTTCCTAATTGGAGTCAATTCGTTTATAAAACAATATATTCAAATTTTACAAGTTTCTACTTATCGAATATATGTTAATTTATTTAAAAATTTTCTTAAAATAGCGACTACATAAAAATCACTAAACATTCTCAATTACCGCAATAAAATTCTATGGTCGTAAAAATAGAATCGTTATCAATAAAAAAAATATTTTCATCTCGTAAAAGAACCATTAAAATAGATTAATCTTTTTTTGTTTTTTCATATATCTAATCACATGGTATTTTAAAAAAAATACAATTAAACATACTCATCAAAAATAAAAAGATTAAAAACAGTAAGAGTTGTTTGAGATTCTAGAAACTATTTAAGCGGAGAAAGGTCAAATTCCTCAGATAATTTTAAGCCTCCATTAAATACTTTATTTATAACATGACTAATTCGAGAACGTTCTTTATCGGTAAGATTAGAACCAGAAGGCAAACACAAACCTTTCTTGAATAAACTTTCGGCAACTTCACCTCCATAATAAGGATATTTTTTAAAAACAGGCTGTAAATGCATTGGTTTCCATAAAGGTCGACACTCAATATTCTCAACCTCAAAAGCTTTTCGTAAGGATTCATTGGTAACTCCTTTACACTTTTCAGGTTCAATCAAAATTGTAGTTAACCAGTAGTTAGAGAAATAATCTTCACTAGGCACTTCAAAAACAGTAACACCTTGAATATCTCTAAAAAGCGCAAGATAAAAATCATGCATATCTCTACGCAATCTTATGTGTTCATCTAAAACTTCCATTTGACCACGCCCTATTGCAGCACAAATATTACTCATTCTATAATTATACCCTATTTCAGTATGCTCATAATGCGGAGCATCATCACGAGATTGCGTTGCAAGGAAAATAGCTTTATTAGTAAGTTTTTGGGTATTGGCAACAATAGCACCACCTCCAGAGGTCGTTATTATTTTATTTCCATTAAAAGAAAGCACACCAAAACTACCAAAAGTAGCACATTTCTGACCTTTATAACTACTGCCTAACGCCTCAGCACTATCTTCTAAAATTGGAATTTCATATTTATTAGATATTGCTTTTATTTCATCAACTTTAAAGGGAGTTCCATATAAATCAACAGCAATTATCGCTTTAGGTTTTCGTCCCTTAGCAATTCGATCTATAATTGCTTGTTCAAGCGCAATTGGACATAAATTCCAAGTATCCAATTCACTATCTACAAAAATCGGGGTTGCTCCAAGATATATAATTGGATTTGCAGAAGCAGAAAAAGTAAAACTTTGACAAATCACCTCATCGCCTTGCTTTACTCCTAATAAAATTAAACCTAAGTGAATCGCAGCTGTTCCAGAATTTAAGACAGCAACAAAAACATCCTTATCTAAATAGCGTTTTAGATCTTCTTGAAAAAAACTGATATTGGGTCCTAAGGGAGCAACCCAATTAGAATCGAAAGCCTCTTGCACATACTTTAGCTCACTTCCTCTCATGTGGGGAGAGGAAAGCCAAATTTTAGAATTATTCATTATTGTAGGATTTTATTTGGGGTCAAATCTGTTATAAACTATAAATTTCTTATATAAAATTGTTTTTTAAATTCTAAAAAAAAGAAAAAAATATCTAC
>CAILTC010000464.1 GCA_903837025.1 uncultured Bacteroidota bacterium
ATTTTTTAAAATGATAATCTGCACATTATTCCTTTTGTGATAATAAACCAAGTATAAAAAATAAGGAACTAGACTAAACCAATAATAATAGTTCCCAAAAACAGCTAATAAACCTAAGATTGCTCCAAACTCAACTATAATAATAAATAACCCCAAAACCTTAGTCACAGTTTTGTTCATGTTTTGTACAATGGTATAAAGCCCACTTTTTACATCATTTTCTAAATCATGAAATTGATGCCAAAGAATACCTCTCAAACCAAAACATAATGACCAAATAGCTACTAGAGTAAATTCTAAAACGGATAATTTGTAATTTGCTTGTGTTGCAATATAAGTCGTTGCAAATAAAGTGGGAAATAATTGAGAGCCTGCCGCATCCGCAATAACACCTGCTATTCCTCTTTTTTTCAAACGAAAAGGGGGTAATGAGTACAAGGTAAATGAGACAAAACTTAAAACACATAAAAGTAGCACTGTCAAATTTCTTCTCATGGACCAAAATAATACTACGGCTATTAAGCTGGGTAAAAGTAGAAATGTAATTTGGGTTAATTTGCTATATTCACCCATTCTATTCGTTTTACCTGCAAGTTTATCCTCTTCGATATCAGTCATGTTATTTAGTATAGAAACATAAACAGCACCTATTATAAGAGCAAACAAAATAAACAACAACGATATATGTGCTTCTTGAAAGTCAAGGTTGCTTTTTAAAATAATAAAGTAAGGCATTACTAAAATAGGCGGAAACTTATATTCCCACCAATCATTTGCACGTATAAGCTTAAATACTTTCATTTATAAATTTAAAAGCGATTTGCTAGCACTTGTTTTAATTTTTGATTTCCTCCCTTGATAATTGTATATAGGCTTCTTTTATCAGATATAATTGTTAATACACCATATTTAACAGCTCCTAGAAAAAATTTATTTCGAAATTGAAAATAAGAGAAAGAAAAGAGATGCATAGTTATACGTGCTTTTAAATTTTTCTTTTCTGTTTTAGACATGAATTTTTTATATCTGGCATAAATAAATTTAAAATCATGTATTAAAAGATCTCTCCTTAATTCAAAAGGATCCCTGCCATCACATATATTATTTCCATCTAATTTCTTATGCCATAAAACTTCTCTAAGAACACCAGCTTTACAAGGTTTAGTTAATATCATATCTAATAACAAACACCAATCATCAGCAATTCTAGCTCCTGATGTCCAATTCGAAATAAGAGAGGATCTTCTTATCAAAAATGATGAAGATGGAGAAGCGCATCCTTCTAAGTAAATTTTCCTTAATTCTTGATCTCCTAGTACAATTGTTTGTTCATTAGTAGATTGTAAATTTTCTTCTAAGAGCTTACAAAAACTGAAACGTTCTTCAAAATTATCGTTTCCAAAATCCTGCATCCAATTTGCAAACACAAAATCAAGCTCATTCTCGTCAATTAATTTCACACTTTTTTCTAAAAAAGTAGTATCCCAAATATCATCGGAGTCTAAAGATGCAATATAGCTTCCTTTAGCACAACGTAATCCTTCATTTCGTGCATGCGCTTGACCTCCATGGTTTAGTTTTAAATAAGTTATTCCTGGATATTTTGACATCAAACTACTTGTTTCGTCAACTGAACCATCGTCTGCGACAATAAGTTGTATATGAGGATATGTTTGATTAAGTACACTCAATATGGCTGACTCTAAAATAGTAGCTCGATTGTATGTAGGAATGATTACGCTAACCAATTTTGCGTTTTGGTTCATAAGTTTATCTATTAAATTAGCCAGATTTTGTTCTGGTATTTCGGGCACTGTATCTATTATTTTTTGACAGGCTAGAGCACCCATTGCTTGCCAATTGTCACGCACTTGCCAAGCTCTTTCCATGGCATTTTCGAATTCAACTTCATTTGGTTGGCCTAAAAAACCATTTACTCCGTCAGTGATTAAATCTATATTGCCACCAACATTAGTTACAATTGAAAATTTTCCTAATGCCATAGCCTCAAGTAAGACCAATGGAGTCCCCTCAAATCTTGATGGCAGAATAAGACCATGATACCTTGACCATAATTCTTCTATGTTTTTTTGTGAATCCAAAAATTCAACATTATCTAATTTAAATAGCTGCGCTAATTCTATTAAACCTTGCTTATCTATTCCTGAACCAATGAAAGAAATTGTAAGAGGTCTAGCCTTCCACTTTTCTTGCGACATAATTCTAATTAGAATATCTTGTGCTTTGTCAATTAAAAAGAACCTTCCTATACAAGCAAGGCGATAGCCGTCATTTATATTTGGATAATTTTGTGGAATACGTTTAACCTTTACAGGGTTTGATATGACTTCAGCATTTTTAAAAACCGTACCGAACTGCTCTTCGGTTAGTTTTAGATTTTGATGGCTAACAAAAAGTGCTTTATCCGCATTTAAATATACATTTCTCATTGCAACCCTGTCAATATGATAAGGCCAAAAGGTGTCAACTGCTTTTTGAGCTATAAGTACATAAGGTATATTTGCTATTAAACACTCATAACCCATAGCTAATCCATCAAAGTTTATACCTTGAGAAATAACAACTAGAGAAAAAATTTCTTTTTTAAGTAATTCTTTCAGTCCTATTTCTGCATTTTTTTCTATAGGTTGTAAATCAAATGGATTTAATTGATGGATCCTAACTCCTTTTTCTTTAAGACTTTTAAATTCTGGATGTTCAACATTAATTTTAGATTTACCAACGTTAATTTGATATCCCAAATTTATTAAATAAGGAATAGATCTTGCCCACAATTCCTCGCTACCGCCCCAATCTTCACTACAGGTAGAAATGATTAATATTTGGTTATTAGTAATCATTGTTTTAGTTAAGACTTTCATATAATGATGTGTATTTTCCCTTTAGAAGCATAAGTTCATCATGGGTTCCTGATTCAATTATTTCTTTTTCTGACAACACATAAATATAATCGGCTTGTTTAATAGTAGATAAACGATGGCTAATTACAAGTGCAGCCCTATTTCCAATATTTGACCTAAAAGAATTAAAAAGTTCCGCTTCGGCAATCGCATCTAAGGCACTAGTTGCTTCATCGAGAATGATAAGACTTGAATCGCTATAAAATGCTCTAGCAATAGCAATTTTTTGCCATTGGCCAAAACTTATTTCGTGTCCATCATCAAACATTCTTCCTAAAATGGTTTCATATTTATTAGAGAATTTTTCTATAAAACCATCAGCACCGGCTTTTTTAGCCGCATTTATGATTTCTTCTTGGGATAATTCTTTGTCAATATCTCCAAACCAAATATTTTCGTTTACGGTTAAATTGTATCTAACAAAATCTTGAAAAACAACACTTATTTGTTTTCTATACTGACTTGTGCTATATTTTTTTATGTCATTTCCCCCAAAAATTATAGAACCACTAGTAGGCTCATAAAGTTTACATAACAATTTTATTAATGTAGTTTTTCCTGCACCATTCATCCCTACAAGAGCTACTATTTTTCCTGAAGGAATTCTAAGAGAAATGTTTCGGAGTGCAAAGTCATTGTTAGAAGGGTATTTAAACGAAACATTTTCAATAATAAGTTCACCGCTCTGTTCTCCTTTCAAAATAGATGCTGATGATTGCTGATTTTCTATTTGTGGTTCTAATTTAAATAATTCGAAAATATTAGCCACAAACATATTGTTCTGATATAGTCTTGAGATTGCAGCAACAAGGGTCTGCATTATTCCGAATGATTGAGGAAATATTACTAAAAAAACAGCGATATCTCCAACACTTGTTTTACCATTAAGAGTCCCAAAAACGATGTAGGCAGTAACTCCAAAAAACGCAATAGTAGCAGTTCCTGTTGTAAATAATTCATTTATTGAACGTTTCCGACTTAATGCAAGTTGCTCATTTATTAAATTATCTTTTATAGATATATATTTTGAGTATATATATTTACCTAACATGAAGGTGCGTATTTCTTTTGCAAAAGTTTCTGTTGTGATTAGGGAACTTAAATAATAAGCCTGTCGCTCAGCACTAGTGTTTTTTAAATATAATTGATATCCTTGATTTGATAAGAATAATTTTCCGACCAGAATAGGTAAGACAAACAGCCCAAGAATTGGTAGTAACAACCAATCGATTGATACTAAAACATAACCAACAGACCCCATCATAATTGTATTTTTGATGATATCGAACAAACTGCTAACTACAGCGTATGGCTTATCTGCGCTAGCCTCTCTTGCTCGTTTTAATATATCTAAATAAACAGGATTATCGAAATTCGTATAATCGAGTTGCATCGTGTGTTCGTGAATTTGTTTATCAATAAAATGATTAATTTTAGTTGATTGTAATTCTGTAAAATAAACCGAAACTCCTTTGATACAAGTATAGAGAACCGAAATAATTCCGGAAATTATTATAATTCGTAATAACTCATCATGTCTATTACTATTCCCTGGCAATGCAACTATATCAACTAGTTTTTTTAGCATATAGAGAGAAGCAAGCCAAAAAACATTTTCTAATACTAACAATAACAATGTTGCGATGGTCAATGTTTTAGAATAAGACCACGTAATATAAACTGCTTTTTTAAAATTTAAATTTTTTAAAACTGATTTTATTTTTTTTACCATTATATTTCTTTAGCATTGCTATCTGGGTGTCTTTTTTACAATAATATGATAAAATAGAGGTGTTTAACATACTAATTTTTTTAAGATGTTAATTTTATCCAAAAAAAACAAAAATAATAAAAATTAAATAA